>CAZQKF010000242.1:0-4282 GCA_964593645.1 uncultured Desulfobulbus sp. | reverse complement strand
AATGTGTGATTCAAAGACAAGGTCTTCAATGGGACGGGCCTTGTTGATGGAGCCGGACAGCAGGTTGATGACCACTCGTTTTGAAGGGAATCGTTTGCCTGCTCCGGCCAGACCGAGGGAGGATTTTATTAAATTAATAATACCTTCGGCATCGCCGCGGTCTATAATGGTAAAGCCGGAGCCGAACCCCAGATGGTGTCCGTGCTGACGCAGCAGCATATTAGAGGTAGCATGAAAGGTGCCACCCAGAACCCTCTTACAGGACTGATCCGAGATCTGGGCTGCCCGCCACAGCATTTCCTGGGCCGCCCTGCGGGTAAAGGTCAACAGCAGGATGGACTCGGGTACCACGCCCTGCTCCAGGAGATAGGCCATTCGGTAGACCAGGGTTCGGGTCTTGCCGCTGCCTGCCCCGGCAATAACCAGCACCGGTCCCTCACCGTGGGTGACGGCGGCAAATTGGGACGGGTTGAGGGCATCGGGGCTGATTGCCGACCCGGCCTGTTGTTTCGGCGGGGTTTCGGCATTGTCTGAAAATATATTCTGCTGCATGACTGGCTTGTACCATACCAGCCAGCGGCCTGCAATGGATGTTGACAGCTTCCCGTCACCTGATTAGTTTTATACTGACGTCTAAAAACAGGTCGGAACGATTTTTTTCGACATAACTAATATACTCATAGCATAAGGTGATACGCTGATGGAGAATTTGAAGGAAGTTTTTTCAGATGAGGTGTTGAAAGAACTTTTTGGATCTGAGCGTGCCGATGATTTTTTTGAGGCACTTTTTGGTGATGCGGGCGAGGGGGCCTACGATATTTCGTTACGTTTTTTAGGATATGACAAGGTCGCAAACCGTCTTAATTTTACCCTGGATCTGCATGAGCGTCCCGGCTGCTGTCTGGTCTGCAACCTGACCTATGGTTTGCCTGAAGTATTTTCAAGACATCCGGTTATCAATTTAAATGGATTGGTTGGAGAAATTGAAAAAAAACTTGAGGGGCGGGCACGTTGTGCGGACTGGGAATTGGGCACTACAGTCCAGCAGGAGAAGAGTCTTCACTCTATTCCCCTGCATGTTACCCTGGCCTGAACGGAAAATGCGGTTTTAGATGTTAAGGGAGCGCGTCCCTTTTGAAGATTATTTACGGAGGAATCACATGATCAAGCATACGCAGCATTCCTGCAGGTTAAGGAAGCATGCCTTTATTACCTTTCTTTCAATTACATTCATCCTGGCCCAGGCTGTTACAGCTTTTCCAGCCCCTCCCGGCCCTGGTGGCGGTAGTCGCGGCGGTGGAGGTGGTCCGGGTGGCGGTGGAGCACGTTTTATGCCCGGTGGTGGAGGCGGCCCTGGTGGAGGTTCCGGCGGGCCTGGGTTTCGGCCTGGTGGTGGAGGTGGCCCCGGTGGTGGGGGCTCCATAGGCGGCCCAGGCTTTCGACCAGGCGGCGGTGGTCCCGGTGGTGGCGGACCTGGCGGCCCCGGGTTTCGGCCGGGTGGTGGTGGAGGACATATTGGCGGCCCTGGTCCCGGACGACCTGGGGTTGGTCCCGGGCCAATCGGCAGACCTGGCCCGCATCCTGGTCCGCCTATTCACTATGGCAGAGTTTTTCCTGCCCTGCCGTTGGGTTTTGCCTCTCTGATGGTGGGTGGCGCTCTGTATTATTACAGCGCCGGTTCCTATTATCGTAACACCTCGTCCGGATATATTGCGGTCAGACCGCCGGTGGGTGCAGTAGTGTCGGTTCTGCCATCCGGGTACCAGGCTGTAGTTTATGACGGCGTGGTCTATTATTCCTATGGTGGAGCATATTACCGCCAGGTATCAAACGGCTATCTGGTTGTTACCGACCCGACAACAGTTTCGTATCAGCAGCTTGCCGGTGTCGGCAAGGTTGTCGTGACCGCACAGCGTCTTAACGTGCGCAGCGGCCCAGGGCAGGAAAATACAGTCGTCGGCACGGTGTTTTCCGGGGATATTCTGCAGGTTATCGGCAATGCTCCCGGTTGGTATTATATACGCTTTGCCGATGGCACATCAGGTTGGGTAATGGCAAGTTTTACCTCGTCTTTAGGGCAGCAGGCTGACGGATAACTTAGGGTATTTGATTATTTCCCGGGAGCATTTTGCATCTACCTGTTGCTCCCGGGTGTGTAGCATAAGAGATTCTTTGTTTTTTCAGAGATGAACCGTTTAGCCTGCAACCTGATTGCGGCCCGACTTCTTGGCCTGGTAGAGGGTGTCATCGGCCTGTTCCAGCCATTCTTTTTTTTCCATTCCCCGTTGCCATTGGCTCAGACCAATACTGATACCAAGCATTGCATGTCCGGCGTGAATCTCTAACTCAGCCACTGCTCTGCAGAGACGGTCGGCAAGCAAGCGGGCATCGTTCAGGTCGGTGTCCGGCAGCACAAGCAGCAGCTCATCACCTCCCATCCGCACCAGCAGGTCGGGCAGGCGAGTTTGTTTTTTCAACGCCGAAGCCACCTGTTTAAGCACCTCATCTCCGTACAGATGGCCCATGGTGTCGTTAACTGCCTTGAAATGATCAAGATCCAGGGCGGCAAGGGTGAGAGGGGCATTTTTTCGCCGGGCCTGCTCGATCATGGAGTCGATGCGCTCTTCAAAAACCAGCCGGTTGGGCAGTCCGGTCAAGGCGTCCATCCGGGCCTGTTTAAAAATTTCTTCGTAGTTATGCGTTTTTGTCAGTGGTTCAGCCAGAATTGTCAGGGAGTCATTGATCAGCTCAATTTCTTCGCTGGGAATCTGCTGGTCGCGGCGCAGGAGAATCAGGATGCCGGCGCTTTCCAGGGTTTTAAACGACCATTTATGGGAGTGAAAACCGTCAATCACCCGGTGCTGATCAATGGCTGCGTTTTCCTGCTGCAGAATCTTCTGAGCAATGTTAATAACCTGTTTACGGTGTGGGCCATGGCAGGAGCAGAACATGTGCATGCGCTGCCTGGTCAGGTTATGGTAGCCGATGATCTCATGGGACACGTGCTCAGACAACCAGATTGAATAGCTCTCAATCATGGTCGGCATGTCGGTAATGCCTGCCAGTTTTCGGTACAGGTCATTAATTTTTTCAAGCCGCTGAGCTTTGCTCTTGTAGAGATCTAATTCCGAGAGAATTTCAGCATAATCGTTTTGAATATGAGGGGTGCTTTCCTCCCCTGTCTGCACTGCATTCATTGCTTCACCTGCGTTTTGTGATTGAAACAGTATGTCCATAAAGACAGGTAATGCAAATAATGCGCCTGAGTTAAAATTTGTATATTTTATCTGTTATTTTAGTCGGTTGTCTGCGATTATTTTTTCAGGTAAGCTGTCAGCTGTTGAGTAGGCCAAAAAAATGACACGGTTTAATCGTCTGTAGATCCGTAACCGCCACCGCCCGGGGTGAGGATTCGGATTCGGTCGCCGGCTTCGGCCCGGATTTCATTTTTGCCGCCCAGGTTGAGGGTTCTGCCGCTTGCCCGGATAAAGATATTTTGTCCTGTCCTGCCCGGCTGCCCTCCTGCCAATCCGTACGGAGGAAAGACTCGCCGTTCAGACAAAATAGCCGCGTTGAGTGGTTCCAGGAATTCCAGTTCACGCACCAGTCCGTCACCACCTGAAAATTTTCCTATGCCGCCGGAATTTTTGCGGATGGAAAACTCTCTGAGCAGGATTGGGTAGCGGCGCTCCAGAATTTCGGGATCAGTGATTCGGGTATTGGTCATGTGCGTGTGCACTCCGGACTGCCCATGCCAGTCCGGCCCAGCCCCTGCTCCGCCGCCAATGGTCTCATAGTAGCCAAATTGATCATTGCCGAATGTAAAGTTATTCATACAGCCCTGGGATCCGGCGGCTACCCCAAACGCCTTCAACACCACATCAACGACTCGTTGTGAAGTCAGGACATTACCGCCCACCACAGCAGCCTCGGGTGCCGGCGCCAGTAGGCATCCTTCCGGGATAATCAGGGTAATGGGCAGCAGGCAGCCGTGATTAAGGGGTATATCTTTTTCCACCAGACAGCGCAGGCAGTACAAAATGGCTGACCAGCATACGGCCTTAGGGGCGTTCAGGTTGCCCCAGAGTTCTGCGCCTGTGCCGGTGAAATCAAATACCGCATTACCGCTGCTGCGGTCAATGGTCAGAGTCAGGGTGATAGGGCTGCCGTCATCCAGGTATTCGGTAGCAGTCAGTGTGTCGTGTGCTGCCAGCCCTCGGGTGCGGGAAAGGGTGCATAAGCTGCTGCGTACGGCCTCTTCGGCTGTATGCTGAATATGAAC
>CAZQKF010000241.1:0-4289 GCA_964593645.1 uncultured Desulfobulbus sp. | reverse complement strand
GGCGAGGGTGCCGCTCCTACCCCGATAAATATCTGTAGGAGCGGCGCCCTCGCCGCGAAAAGTCCGCAACCATCTCGCAACGCATTATCAGTAATAGATAAGCAAAAAAGTCAGCAAAATAACTATAGGGTACCCCTGCTATGCATATACAAGAAGATCTCCAGCAACGATTACAACATAAACCCATCCTGCTCATGACCCACCTGGTGTTGGGCTACCCCTCCCTTGACACCAACCGTGAGGTGATCCGTCAGATGGCGGAAAACGGGGTGGACTGTATTGAACTGCAGATTCCGTTTTCCGAACCCATGGCGGACGGACCGGTCATCTTAAAGGCCAACCAGGATGCACTGGCTTCAGGGATAAAGGTAGAAGACTGTTTTGCCTTTGCCGCAGAAATGGCTCAGGAATTTCCGCAGGTCAATTTTTTGTTCATGACCTATTATAATATTGTCTACCGCTACGGCCTTGAGGCGTTTATCCAGCAATCGGCCAAGCAGGGGATGAAGGGGTTTATTGTTCCCGATCTGCCGCCGGAGGAGGGGGAAGAGTACCTCCGTCTGGCCCGGGAAAATGATATGGCCGCAATTATGTTCTTTACTCCAACGTCCACGCAAGAACGCATGGCCGATGTGGCCGGACAGGGCAGTGGATTTGTTTACTGCGTAGCCCGGCGCGGGGTCACCGGTGAGCACACCGAGATGGATGAGAACCTGGCCGGCTATCTGGCCCGTTGTCGACAGGCCACTGAGCTGCCGCTTGCGGTTGGCTTTGGTATCGGCAGTCGCAAAGATGTTGCCATGCTTGAGGGCAAGGCAGATATGGCAGTTATCGGCACGGCAACCATCAAGCTGGTCGACAAAGAGGGTGCCAAAGCAGTGGGGCCGTTCATCCGGGAGTTGGCCGGGAAGTGAGAAAAAACTGGAACTCCCGTCTGCATTCCCACGCAGAGCGTGGGAACGAGATGTCGAGATGTGGTTCTATTCAGCACTCCGTAGATACGCCCGGACAATCCTGGCCTCATCGTATCCTGCCCGGCCCTGCAGGGCCTCGATCACCGGCTTGAGAAATTCCGTGCCCAGCAGGGTAAACTGTTCTTCGATTTCCTTTCTTATCTCCGGATCAATCAATTGGTCGATTTCAAGCTGGTTGCCCTCATCAATCCAGGTGGCAAGATGGGTGGCAATCGTTGATGCTTTCAGGCCGCGTCTATCGGCAATTTCCCCAAGAGATAACCCCTGCCCGGCAAGTTCCGCACTTTCACTGACCGTGCTGCTGTTTCTGGCGGAGACGATCGGCTTAGGCTCTTTGTACGGCTGAGGGACAGGCCGTTTAATATCGGGGTGGTCATCAAGCCATTGGCTGATAACCGTTGTAAATGTTTGACCGTAGCGTTCCATTTTGGCCCGGCCCACCCCGTTAACTGCCAACATTTCCTCCGGAGTTGCCGGCAGCAGGCAGCACATATCGCGCAGGCTCTTGTCGGAAAAGACCACGTAGGGCGGCACATTCTGTTCCTCTGCCTGGTTGCGGCGCAGTTCACGCAGCTGTTCAAACAGTTCTTCATGAACAATGCCGGGCGTCTCCTGCTGTTTGTTTTCTGCAGCCACCTCTTTAACCAGGTGCAGGGTATAGGAACCCCGACCGTATAACACGTCTTCACCGGCCGGTGTCAGCGCAAGCGTGGGAAACTTGCCGCCTTCCGTGCGCAGCAGACCGTCATGCAGCATGGCATCGGCCAGCCTGCGCCAGAATATTTTTTTTCTGCCCTTGCCCACGCCATGGGTGGGCAGTTTGTCATGGCCGAACTGGAGCAGTTTTTTGGTCCTGGCCCCGACCACGATATTAATGACATGGGCAGCGCCAAACCGCTGACCGGTGCGGTGAATGGCCGACATCAGCATCTGCGCCTCAGTGGTGGCATCAAGTTCCTCCACACCCTGCAGGCAGATATCACAGCCGCCGCAGTTTTCGCCTGCCAGGTTTTCATCAAAATAGGCCAGCAACTGTCTGCGTCTGCAGATGGGTTTTTCCGCATAGTCGGCCATCTGCTTCAGCTTCTGCCAGCCGATTTCACGTTCCGCCTGGTTTTCCACCTGGTCTAAAAAATGACCAAGCCGCATCATGTCGCCCCGGTTGTAAAGGAGCAGACACTCGGCTGGTTCACCGTCGCGTCCGGCCCGGCCGGTTTCCTGGTAATAGCCCTCCATATTTTTGGGTAGATCACCATGAATGACAAAGCGGACATTGGATTTATCAATCCCCATGCCGAACGCCACAGTGGCAACGATGACCTGAGTCTCGTCACGGTTAAAGGCTTCCTGGTTTTGGGCCCGTTCAAGTGGGTTGAGTCCGGCATGGTAGGGTAGGGCAGAGACACCATTTTCCAACAACATGGTTGCCGTACGTTCTACATCATTACGGCTCAGTCGGTAAACAATGCCGGGCTGGCCTGCATGCTCGCGAATGGCCTGCAGGATCTGGCGCTGGACATTATCGCGCATGCGTACGGTATAGCTCAGGTTTGGCCGGTTAAATGAGGCTCGTATCGCAAACGGCGTCTTCAGCTGCAGCCGTTTGACTATATCATGGGCAACCTGCTCGGTAGCAGTGGCGGTAAAGGCGGCAAGGGGAATACCGGGCAGCAGGTTGGGCAGGTTGGACAGCTGCAGATAGTCGGGTCGGAAATCGTGGCCCCATTCGGAAATACAGTGGGCTTCGTCAACGGCAATCAGCGAAATTTTTCCATTCTGCAGCTGGCGGGAAAAATGGTCAAGGGCCAGTCGTTCCGGGGCAAGGTAGAGCAGATCAAGCTCCCGGGCCCGAAACGCAGCCATGACCGCGTGCTGGTCTTCAGGAGTCAGGCTGGAGTTGATAAAGGCCGCCCGGATACCGAGGGCAGTAGCATTATCCACCTGATCTTTCATCAGCGAGATCAAGGGCGAGATAACCAGGCAGGTTCCTTCAAGCAGCAGCGCAGGCAGTTGATAGCACAACGATTTGCCACCGCCGGTGGGCATGACCGCAAATACATCACGGTTCTCTAAAATTGCCCGGATAATTTGCTGCTGGTTTTCCCGGAATTCAGAAAAACCAAAGGTATCCTGGAGAACGGCAAAGAGTTTTGTATCTGTATTTTCAGTCATCAAAGAGAGGGGCAGGCTGATAAATCACTGGTTTTCAACTTCAACAATAATATGATCCGCTTCATTATTGCGCAGGGTCAGGGTGCCGCCCATTACGCGCAGGGCAACCGGGTCGTATAAGGGCGCACGCTGCTTAATGGTGATCTCGGTGCCGGGCACCAGGCCCATCTCCCGGATTCGTCGGCCCAATTCACCGCCGACCTTGACCGAGGTGATAACGCCGCTCTGGTTGATTTTCATTGTACGCATGTTAATTTGAGCCATTTTTTTATCAATATGTAAGGGAAGTGTAAAAATATGTTCAGATCACGTTGTACCGGAATCCGGAACAGAATGCTGGTGTAAGGTTATGGCAACGACTGATGTCATATCGACACTGCCGATCCTTGTCAATCAATATTACGTCTGAATTGATTTGGAGCTATTTTCTGCAATTACTGCTTGACAAATAGTCTGCCGGTTTTAGTATATAGGAATTCTTTCTATATATTGTAAAAACAATCAGAAAACAGTTATGACTCAAACAACAAACCTCCTTAACCTGGCTCTACCGGGACTGCACAGTGCAACTGTGGCGGATGGAGGAGTTTTGTTCTGAGCAGCAGGGAACAAAAGAGATCCAGCAGCCACGGTTCACCCAGGTGAATCGTGGCTTTTTTTTTATCTGAAGACCGGTAAGTACAGAGGACACTCAATGCAGGCTGACAAGTTACAGAAATATCGACCCTATCCGCAGGTACAGTTGACCGACCGTACCTGGCCCGACAACACCATCACCCGTGCACCGGCCTGGTGCTCGGTGGATCTGCGTGACGGCAACCAGGCCCTTATTCAGCCCATGAACCTGGAAGAAAAGATCGAAATGTTCGGCCTGCTTACTGAGATCGGCTTCAAGGACATTGAGGTGGGCTTTCCCTCGGCCTCCAAGGTTGAATATGATTTTACCAGGGTGCTTATTGAGCGTGGCCTTATTCCTGAAGATGTTACTATCCAGGCCCTGACCCAGGCTCGGGAACCCCTAATCCGTAAGACCTTTGAGGCGTTTAAGGGGGCAAAAAAGGGGATTGTCCATCTCTATAACTCCACCTCCACCCTGCAGCGCGATGTTGTCTTCAAGATGAGCCGCAAGGAGATTATTGCACT
>CAZQKF010000240.1:0-4320 GCA_964593645.1 uncultured Desulfobulbus sp. | reverse complement strand
GGGCCCGGGTCTGCTGTTCATCTGCGGCAAGATGGAGGTAGGTAAAGATGATTTGATCTTTCCGGAGAAGGTCATATTCTACGGGTTGGGGTTCTTTGACATGCATGATCATGTCGGCTCTCGCAAATATTTCCTCCGACGTTGCCAGGATCTCGGCACCGTGTTCCCGGTAGACTTCATCGGAAAATCCGCTGCCGGTTCCAGCCCCGGATTCAACCAGGACGGTGTGGCCGTTATGGCCCAGTATTTCTGCACCGGCCGGGATCATGGCCACCCGGTTTTCCTCTGTTTTAATCTCTTTGAGTACACCGATAATCATAGCAGTCACCTTTGCAGAATCTGGACATATCAGGCAGGGGCGGCACCATTTGCAACCGCTGCACTGATCTGGTTGAGTTCAGTATATTGGTCTTCAATGGACTGTACCAGTGCAAACTGGACTTGGGCCCGGAAAAGATTCTGCGCGGGATGATTGACCTTGAAATACCGGTTGCCGGCAAGATAGTCTGTGTAGAAGCGCAGGCCCAGTTCAAAGCTGATCAGGCGGGCTGCGTCTACTATGAGGCGCTTGTCAACCTCTGTGACCAGGTCTGCTGCAGAGCTGAAATATCCCTGCAGCAGGGAGGTAAACAGCTCCTGATCAAAGCGGACATCTGCCTGTTTCTCTTCGCCGCCCCGGTTGCAGCAGGAGCGAAGGCAGTCACCGATATCGTGGAGCAGCAGGCCGGGTTTAACCGTATCAAGATCAATAAGGCTGATTACCCTGGAGCTGTCTGCAGCAAAGAGAAAGTTTGCTGCCTTGGGGTCTCCATGAATTGTCTGCTGCCGGAGCAGGCCCTGGCTGCGTGCATCTTCAAGCAGGAAAACATCCTGCCTGCGGGTGGTAATACTGTCTCGGCAGTCGTCTACCTCATCTACCTGATCGGCCAGGGCATCATACTGCTCAAGATACAGCGGTGTATTGTGGAATCCCGGCAGGGGGTCTGCCAGCGCTGACGGATCCAGTGAGGAACAGAGGGTATGAAAGAGTCCCAGGGTACGGCCGATTTCCCGGGCCTGGCCGGCAGAGGAGATCGAGTCTACGGTTTGACTCTGCTTAATATAAGAGAGCAGCCGCCACCAGGCACCATCTGGGGCAATATAACTGGAATCCCCATCAGAACTGCGAAACAGCTGCAAGGGGATAAAGCCGGTTTTAATATGTTGGAGCCGGTCACGGAGGTGGTGGGTGAGGAGTGCCAGGTTGTCTTGTACCAGACCTGGATCGGGAAAAACATGGGGGTTGAGCCGTTGCAGAACAAAGGTGCCTGCAGGTGCGGTGCTGACGAGCCAGGTATCATTGACATTGCCTGCACCCAGCGGTTCCAGATCGACAATCTCCTTATGGGGGAGGAAAAAGGAGAGGGCCGACCCGGTGCCGCTGTTCAAGGATCCTCCTGATACGAGGTGTACTTGTCCGCACGTCCGCAGGTCTTGTCTGCCGGATATTTTTTTGCATTCAGTCCAACCTTTTCCTCTGCTGCCTGCAGCAGATCAATGTTCAGTCGATCCGCCATCCGCACCAGGTAAATAAGTACATCCGCCATTTCCAGCGACACGGCATGTTTTTGTTTATCGCCCAGTTCCAGGCTCTGCTGCTCACTCAGCCATTGGAAATGTTCGACTAGTTCAGCTGCCTCAACAATCAGGGCCATGGCCAGGTTCTTAGGGCTGTGGAACTGCTGCCAGTCCCGCCTGTCGGAGAAATTGGCGATGGCGGCAGTAAGTTCTTTTATGGAATCAGGCATAAGAAAAAATAGGCACCGGTTGGCCGGTGCCTGTCGCAAAAGATGAGTAGTTTATATGAAAGTCACCACAAAGCACTGACCTTGCCATGCCGCAGTGACGCATTTTCATTGTTCGTTGTGGCTGGCGAATCCGGTCCAGCTATGCTGGTTATTGGATACGCAGAACAACATACTGGCTGAATTCACCAGCCCGGATTCGCAGCAGGATACGGTCGGAACCGCCACCGGATTTCAGTGCTTTTTTCAGTTCAGCAAGCGAGTGTACCCGCACCTTGTTGACCTCTTCGATTAACTGGCCCGGTTGGAGTCCGACCCGGGCGGCTGCACTGTTTCTTGCAACCTGGGCAATGAGAACCCCCTGGTTCTTTGTATAGCCGAACTGATCCGCCAGTTCAGGGGTGAGTTCCTGCAGAGACAGGCCCATTTTGTCCATGGTGGAGTTATGGTCTCTAGGCCTAGTACTTTGCTGTGCGGTCTTGCTCAACGATGAGGGCTGCTCACCAAGAATCACGGGTAGGGTTTTATGTTGCCCGTTCCGGATAATTTTCAGGCTGATGGTCGTTTTGGGAGCGATCATGGCGATCTTGTTTCGTAAATCCGCGACATTGTCGATCAGGGTTCCGTTTAAAGAGAGGATGACATCACCCTGTTGTAGACCGGCGCTTCCTGCAGGTGAATCATTGCCTACTTCAGCCACGAGAATACCCTCTGCCTTGTCCAGGTCAAAGGAGCGGGCTAGGTCTTCGTTGACATCCTGGATAACAACGCCCAACCAGCCGCGGGTGACCTTGCCGTTTTTAAGTAACTGTTTTTGAATATTTTTGGCCATATTAACCGGGATGGCAAAACCAATGCCCATATAGCCACCGCTGCGGGAGAAAATAGCGGTGTTAATTCCCACGGCCTCACCGTGAATGTTGAGCAGAGGGCCTCCGGAGTTACCCGGATTGATGGCAGCATCGGTTTGGATGAAATTTTCATAGTCGTTGATGCCGATTCTGGAGCGACCCTTTGCAGAGACCACACCCACGGTGACGGTCTGGCTCAGTTCAAAGGGACTGCCGATGGCAATCACCCATTCACCGACTTCCAGATCATCAGAATTTCCCAGGGGCAGGACGGGCAGATTTTTTCCGTCGATCTTGATCAGGGCCACGTCGGACTGGGGATCCGTGCCAATGACCTCGGCAGTAAATTCGCGTTCATCAGCCAGGCGAACTTTGATGGAGTCGGCACCTTCCACTACGTGATTGTTGGTCAGGATCAGACCGTCACTGGAGATAATAAAGCCTGAGCCGGCTCCACGCTGTTTGAACTGGCGGGGTTGGGCATTGGGACGGCCGAACTGGGGGCCGAAAAACCGCTGGAAAAATGGGTCCTTGAACAGATCACCAGGATCCTGGCCGCCAAATCCTTTGATTCCTTTTTCTACGCCGATATAGACCACAGCCGGTCCGGCTTTTTTAACAACGGAACTGAAGGCCTTGGCCGAGCGATCGAGCAGGGCAATATTTTCATCCTGGGCAGAAGCCGTAGTAATGAGCAGCAGTGAACAGCAGAGAAGAACAATGGCTGCAATCTGCAGCCTGCAGGCATGGTGTTTCTGTCGCATGAGAAAAACTCCATAGTTTTGTGAACGGTTGTACATCGAAAAAAACTGACAGTGCTGTATACAATGATACGGGGGCGGCAAGCCGTCAAGAACCATTGCATAAATGTAATAGTATGGGAAAAGGCTGGAAAGTTACCAACAGGCCAATATATAATAGATATAGGGCAGTCTGCGGATCAACTGCAGGGCGGTTACCGGGAAACGGATGTATTGTTTCCGATCTCTACGTCATGCTCAAAAAATAATGCTCGGAATATCACCTGTATGACTGTGTATATTTTTTTCGCAATCCTCGGAATCTCCCGATGGTCGCATATCTGATCTCGAACAAGAATCCTCGTTTCTGGACAGACACTCTCTAACATGTAATGAACAGGATTATGCATAGAACACCCATTTGTTCAGCCATAACAGTGCTGTAGGTTACGGTGCTAATCCGGTAAGATCCGATACGCCAGGCGGCGGCAGCGGCGGGGCGATCAACACCTTTACCCTGTTGCTCTGCGGCACCAGAATGGAGAAGAACAGTGCCCGGGAAGGCGGTGGTGCGATCTTTTTTGTCAGCAATGACCGCACAGGATCGCTGATCATTACCGACTCATACTTGTCGGGAAATCCCAGCCAAGGTTTTGAGATGCCGGGCTACCCGGGAATTTTTGTCCGGGCCGATGGTGATCCGGTGTCGTGACCAATTCAATTATTAAATAGGCAGAGCAGTTTGCCGGGGCCTCTGCATTGGCGGATAGCCTGCTCAGGTACAGATTTGATTACGGCCCTGGTCCTTGGCCTGGTAGAGTTTTTTATCTGCTTGCAGTTGAAGCATCCGGAGAGAGAGATTGTCGTCAGCAACCATTGCGGCTGCTCCAACACTGATGGTTACAAAGGGGCCGACGCTTGACCCGGCATGCTCGATATGCAGGG
>CAZQKF010000239.1:0-4322 GCA_964593645.1 uncultured Desulfobulbus sp. | reverse complement strand
ATCTTCAGCCGACTGCACTAGTTTTGCTCCCTGCTGAATAAGCCGATGCGTGCCCTCACTCTTCATGGAGTCGATCCGGCCGGGTACGGCAAAGACGTCCCGCCCCTGATCCAGGGCCAAACGCGCAGTTATCAGTGACCCTGATTTACAGGTGGCCTCAACCACGATAACCCCCTGGGCCAGGCCGCTGATAATCCGGTTGCGGGCAGGGAAGCGAAAGCCGTCAGGCCGGGTTCCCAGCGGATACTCGCTGATCACCAATCCTTTTTCCTGGATCAGATCATACAATGCGGCATGAGAACGGGGATATATTATATCTACACCGCAGCCCAGCACGGCAATAGTTGCACCTCCGGCCTCAAGACAACCTGTATGGGCACAGCCGTCAATACCCATGGCCAGGCCGCTGGTCACGACCACACCGGCCCGAGCCAGTTGTCCGGCAAGACGAGCGCTGATCCGCTTACCGTAACTGGTGGCGGCACGCGATCCTATGAGGGCTACAGAAGGCCTGGCCAGGCAATCAATATTGCCGAGCAGGTAGAGAAGAACAGGGGGATCATGGATGGTACGAAGAAGGGACGGGTACAGCGAGTCAGCGCAGCAGAGCAGGTGAATATCCCGGGCTAGTACCCGGTCAAACTCCTGATCCGCCCACAGACGGGAACGATCCAGCAACGCTGCATCAACAAAAACAGCGCCCAGCCGGCGACCGACTCCGTCAACCTGCTGCACAGCTTTTCCCGCTGCAAGAACAGCGGCCGGAGAACCAAAGACATCAAGCAGGCGATGGATCACTGCACATCCCACGCCGGGCAGCGCTGTAAGGGTCAGCCAGTCCCTGATATCGTTGCGCAACTCAGCCATCACATGGTGGCTAATCGGTCATAAACGATTTCAGATCATCACTTCTGGTCGGATGACGCAATTTCTGAATAGCCTTGGCCTCAATCTGACGGATTCGCTCGCGGGTTACGGAAAAACACTGGCCGACTTCTTCCAGGGTATGATCACAGGCGATCTCAATACCATAGCGCATGCGCAGCACCTTTTCCTCACGCGGCGTCAGCGAGCCCATAACCTTGCACAGACAGCGCTTCAGACTCTCGGTCACCGAGGCCTCCTGAGGATCGGGATGGGCATGATCCTCGATAAAGTCGCTGAGCATGGTATCCTCTTCATCGCCAACCGGGGCGTCCAGAGATATTGCGTCCTTGGCCGTTTTCAAGGCCACATGTACGCGCTCAACATCAGTACCCAACTGATTTGCCATCTCTTCCGGGCTCGGCTCGCGGCTTTCAACCCGCTGAAAATCACGGGAAAAACGCAGCATCCGGTTAATGGTCTCAATCATGTGTACAGGCAGGCGGATGGTTCTGCCCTGGTCGGCAATACCTCGGGTAATGGCCTGGCGAATCCACCAGGTGGCGTACGTAGAAAATTTATAGCCACGTTTGTAATCGTATTTCTCCACCGCCTTCATCAGGCCAATATTGCCTTCCTGAATCAGATCGGGTAGCTGCAGTCCACGGTTGAGAAATTTTTTAGAAACCGAGATCACCAGACGCAGATTGGAGCGAACCAGGGATTCCTTGGCCTGCTTGGCCGTCTCGCGTCCGATTTCTATATCTGTGAGAATGTCGTTGAAGGTATGGCAGCAGACGCCAATGGACTCGGCAAGCTCCATGGTAATACGCCGCTCCAATTCTCCAGAACTGATCTGTTCCGTACTCTGCCCGGCCGCCTCTTCCCTGCGCGCAGCCAGCATGGCCTCCTGCTGGGCCTTGACCCGAATCTTTTTAAACTTGGCACCCAGTTCTTTAACCGCATCAGCCACAGAAAAAATACCCTTGGAACAGAGTCGATACTCGACAAAAAGGCCGGAGATTTCAAGACCGACAGCAAGGATTTTGCGAATCAGCTCCTCTTCAGCATCGGTAACTCCGGCAACCTTTTTGAGTTCCACATACAGACCAAGCCGCTCGTTATCAAGTTCCTTTGCCTGGTCAATACGGGCCAGAAACTCATCCTGAATAGCAAGCAGCTTTGTTTCATCGTTCTCCGAAACCCCTTTCAGCACGGTTCCGATGCGCATTTTTCCGCTGCGCAGTCCTTGTTCAAGGTCGATCAGGGCGGAAATTCCCAAGGTCAGACGTAAAATAGCATTCTGAACCCGAGCCTCGCCCTCTTCGATCATACGGGCAAGTTGAATTTCCTCATTATGACTGAGCAAGGTGAGGTTTCCCATCTCGCGCAGGTAGATATTCATGGGATCGACGCTGGCTGCGCCGTGGCGCCGTTCAGCACCATTACGTCGATCGCCGACTATGGATGCCGTAACCAACCCCCCCCCCCAATACTTCCTCATGTTCTTCTTCCGGTGCATTCACCTGGATCAGCCCCCCTTTTTTGAAAAGCTCTACCTGCAAGCCCTTCATATTCTTCAGCTGCGCCCAGCCCATCTCACGCTGCCCATGCTCCTCTCCCGAACATTTTCCAGGCAGACTTTTCGCATCTACTAATAAAAATTAGTATCAAATTAATGCCGGACAAACAAACACTTCCGAGACATTCGCCCGCAAAGACATCTTAACCACTTCAAATTATTCTTCTTTTAGAAAAGCCTCTCCTGATTACAGACAAGACAGGCAAATACGATTTCGTAAATGTACCAGATTTTATATTTCTTTCAAGAAGTTATCGCCAAAGGTGGCGTTTTTCCTTATAAGTTCCACCTTTTTTATTAACAATTCACCTACCCGCTGAGCATCTCCAGCCTGTTGTGCCTCATGGATCTGTTTTTGCAAATCCGCTCCTTCCTGTTGTCTCCGAACGGTTTTCAGCCAGGCCAGTAGTTCATTGCACAGCGATCGTCCCTGCTCCTCATAGTCGACATCTTCAACCGAACCCCGCATCAGCAAATCAGCAATATACTGACGCTCCATCTTGCCGGACAGCATCGACAGCAGCTGCTCGGGCATAAAATCCCCGTCAGATCCCAACTGCTGCAGACAGTCTATAAGCTCCAGTACCACCGGCTCACTGACCACATCAGATAGGCCGCCCTGCTGCAGTTCCTCAAGAAACTCAGGATACAGTACCATAAAATCAACCAGTTGCTGCTGCTTTCTCGGCAACTGATTCAACGAACAGCGCTGCTCACCTGCCGGCCCGGGATCCTGCCGGGCAGCTCTGGGTACCCCGCTCTTAAAACGGGCCGGAGATACGCCCAGCTTTTCGCTGAAGTGGGCCGTCATAAGTTCACGTTGGCCCGGATCCGAGGCCTCACGAACCAGCTCGGCAAGCTCCTGCATGATTCGGCTTTTACCGGCCAGGGTCAATCCATGTTCTTTGACCAGGGCGTTAAAGACAAATTCAGCCAGCGGCCTGGCCTCTGCAACAAGATCTTTGATTCCCTGCGGGCCTTTTTCCCGAACCAGCGAATCCGGATCATGGCCCTCGGGCAGCAGGGCCACCTTGCCCTCCACCTGTTCTGCCAGAAAAAAAGGAATAGACCTGCGCGCAGCCTTAAGCCCGGCCGAATCTCCATCAAAGAGGAGCACCACCTCGTCGCAATACCCACGCAGCGACTTTATATGACTGCGGGTGAGCGCTGTTCCAAGGGGAGCAACCACATTGTCAATGCCGTGCACTGCCAGCAGCAACAGGTCAAAATTTCCCTCCACAACTATTGCCGTCCTGCTTTTGCGCAGTGCCTCTTTATGCTGATACAGGCCAAAGAGCAGCCGACTCTTATCAAAGATCATAGACTCGGGCGAGTTCATGTACTTGGGCTTGCCTTCACCCAGGATACGGCCACCAAAGGCAACTTCGCGCCCGCTCATATCAAAAATGGGAAACAGCACCCGATCCCGGAACCGGTCATAATAGCCGCCAGTATCCTTTTTCACAGCCAGTCCGGCCTGTTCAATGGCAAGAATAGATATTTTTTCAGCCAGCAGGCGGGAGGTGACAAATTTCCAGCCCGAAACTTCCGGGGCGGGGGTGTAACCCAGCTGGTATTGTCGAACAATTTCCTCAGGCACTCCACGTTCTGCAAGATAGCTGCGGGCAGATGCGGCTTCTGCAGAGTTGTGCAGACATTCCTGGTAAATGGCTGAGGCGGTGTGATTGACGAGGTAGAGCTGCTCACGCTGCTTCATTCTGGCGCGGTCCGCATCGCTCATCTTGCGTTCCGGCAGATCCACATGATAACGCCGGGCCAGATCCTTCAAGGCATCGGGAAAGGTCAGGTGATGATATTTCATCATAAATGAGAACACATCACCGGATTCTCCACAGCCGAAACAGTGAAAAAACTG
>CAZQKF010000238.1:0-4351 GCA_964593645.1 uncultured Desulfobulbus sp. | reverse complement strand
ATGTGTTCCTGAATGGGTTTAAAGGGCGACTTGCGGAGCAGTCCGGCCAGGGGGCTGGTTGTTCGTAATGCCATGGAGGTATTCTCCCGGAAAAGTTGTTTTCTTGAACAAAGACAGACAGTGACGTTTCTCTACTCTTTTTCAGAGATTTTACCAATAAGTTTTATAAGCGGCTCAGCTGGATAACTGATCGGGATCATTTTATTGTTCACCTGAACAAAAACGCTGGGCCCTGAAGGGCGGCCGCTGTAGATGATGTGGTGGCCCTTGATGTCGGCAACATTGCGCCAGACACTGCCTGAGGGATCAATGGGGGTATGGCCGACAATAAATGGGGTACCCTTGGCAAGCTCTAATCCTTTGCGAAAGCGTTTTACATCACTTTTGGAATACCCGGCCAGATAGTTGGGCCGTTTTAAGCGACTGCTGACGAGATCTTTTCTTATTTTGGGGTGAGTATGGATGTTAATGAGCTTGTTTCTCGTGATTTTTTTATGGGACGGTCCTGCATGGCAGGCTACAAAGGTGCTGGATTTGATCACATAGGCCAGGGACTGGTAAAATTTTTCCATCTCCTGAACATACGCTTCACCGCGGAGGTTCAGCAGCTGCCGGCGCATGAGTACGCCCTGGGAGATCGTGTCTTTGCTGATGCCTTCGGCAAAGCTGTCGTGATTGCCGCGAAGATAAAAGAGATTATTCGGGAAATATTTTTTCATAGTCAAGATCAGATCCATTATCAGGATGGAGCTGTCCATCTTATCCATTTCTCCGGGAACTTCAGAATGAACGGCATCTCCTAGAATGACCAGACAGGCGGTTTCACTTTCCAGCCCTTCCAGGAACCTGTTTTCGGTCATGATCTTGAGCAGGTTATTGACCTGGGCGTGCAGGTCGCCGACAATAATCGGTATTATACTGTCGGGTAGTTCAATCAGCCCGCCGGGTTGTCCTTCCGAATTTTTTGGACGATATGCCTCCCGGGCCGACAATTGGTTAACTTCATGCAAGAGAGCCAGCGCCTTGTCCGGGGGCAGCAGGGTGATATCTCCGCCGTATATTGACCTGATTTCTTTGATGGAGTCATAGCGGCGCGCCTTGATTCGGGCAGTGCGGCCGGCATCGGTCAGGCGGATAATCTCAACACTACGTGTTTCCGTGAGCGGGGTGATGATAATATCCCCTTTTTCGTTGGTAATGTTGACATGGCGCTTGGATACATCGTCCTGGAAGTTGAAGATAGCCTGATATTCTTCATTGGCCCGGCCGATCATGACGGTGTCGTCAGGCTTGATCCTGGCAAAACCGCAGATGTTAGAGCCAAAAGTCCGGGGATCGGTAACCAGCCAGTTTCGGCGCAGATATTTTCTGCGCACTCCCAGCGGAAGTTCAGGGTAAAAACGGAGTACCCGGTTGCCCAGTTTGAGTTCAAAGGGACTGCCGTCGTACGCAACGCGCTCTTCTCTGTCGATTTGCTGCCACTGGTCGGTAACGGTGAGCCAGTGTATCGGATCCCTGCGCAGGATCAGCCATTTCCAACCTGCCAAAGTTCGCAGGCTTGGCCTGGGGCCGGAGGTGGCGGTTGCCCATCTCGGAATGCCGGCATCGCCTTCTTCAACAATGCACATGGGCGGCTGATCCAGAGATTCCCGCACATACACCTGCATCTTGACCCGGTGCATATAGAGGACTACCTCCTGGTAAATGGCGAGTTGCCGTCTGACGATATCAAGAGTCAGTTCTTCATCCACAGGGAAATAGCCTTCAGCCTGCCGTGCCGCCGTTGGGCAAAGATGACCTCGGCCCTGGGCAGCAGAAATTCAAAGATATAACGTCTGCGCCAGTCTGTCTGGAGAAAGCGGCTGCCGTCCGGTGGAATCTGGAAACGGGTCAGCTGCAGCTTGAGCGGTTTTTTCGCTTCCAGCCACTGCGGATCAAAGACCGCCAGAGCCTGGGGCACTCCTTCAAAGGGCAGGCCAAGGTGGACTTCGCGGGGGCGGTAGGTTAGTGATTTTTCCTTCCACCAGCCTTTCCGAGTCAGGTCAATATATCCCTCATTGGGCCAACCGTGAATTGTGTTGATATAATAGGTTTTTCCCGCACCGGGAGGACCGGTAACCACCAGCTGGACAAAGGTCAAGCCGATGGGAAGATCTATGCCGCGTACATTTTGCAGTTCCGTTATCGGAACAAGTTTTTTTCTGAATGGATCGGCCATGGATTTCCCCGCTGATGGGGGGTAAATGCTGAAGTTAACCGGCTGCTACTGAAATGAAATTCTTTGTCAGATTATTATCCTAAAAAGGATTGTCCGGCAAGCTGAAACATAGGGTTTTCAGTCCTGCAGGCTCTGGAAATGAGCGGTTCTTTACTTGACACAAGCACACTGTACTGGTATCACGTCATCATTAAAAATGTGTCCACCAGATGGAGAAAACGAGAATGAAATCACGATCTGTTTTGGTACTGATCCTGCTTGCGGCCTGTTGTCTTTCGTTGCCGGCAGGAGCTGCAGAAGGGACGGATGATGTACTGACGACTATTGACGAGGCGGTCAAGCAATACCGGGTTGGGGATTATGCCGGAGCTGCCTCTAATCTGGATTATGCCTCACAGCTGGTGCGTCAGAAGAAAAGCGAGCGGATGAAGGAGTTGCTGCCGGCCCCCCTGGCCGGCTGGCAGGCAAAACCGGCCAGTGCCCAGACTCTGGGGACGGCGGTTTTCGGCGGCGGGGTCACAGTCAGTCGTGATTATAGCCGGGGGGAGAGTACGGTTTCCATGGAGATCGTCTCTGACTCACCTGTATTGCAGTCGGTTATGATGATGCTCAATAACCCGATGTTTGCCGGTGCAGCCGGCGGCAGCCTGATGATGATCAAGGGGCAGCGTGCAATTATTAAATATGATGACAAAGTGCGCAGCGGCGAAATAAATATCGTGGTTGCCAATCGTTTCATGGTCACGGTTAAGGGCAACCGGGTAGAGAAGAAGACCTTGATTGCATATGCCGAGGCCATTGACTTTGTGATACTGGCCAAGAATTAAGCGGCGATGATGTTTTTTTATTTGCTGTATAAATTTAGGGTAGGGTCACCTTAATAGGTGAAGTAAAAAAGAGTTCTCCCGGGGAGTGCTGCATAGGTTTTTCCTGTGCGAGACGAGAACCCCTGTTGCCTTGGACTAGAATTGGCCTTCTTCCGGCAGCAGGGGTTTTTTATACGAGGGTAACGTCGAGCTGTCGTTTATAGTTATGATGTGTTGAGTACAGGAGTGCTGCAATGGCGGAAAAACAAAAGAATCAGTCGTACCAACGGCCCATAACCGATGAGGCTGTTTTTAAGGTTACCAAGGAAATCGTGGTTAAGTTTATTGAAGTCGGCCGCTTGACTCCTGCCACCTTTGAAGAGACGTATGAGCGGGTCTTCAAAACCGTCAAAGAATCGGCAGACAAATTCTAATGGCAGCCCGACTTGACCCGGAGCTGAACCGGGTTCCAGAGGTTCTGCACCACATCCATATCATGGGGGTCTGCGGAACAGGTATGGCGGCCATGGCCGGAATGCTCAAGGACAGCGGTTTTCGGGTAACCGGTTCGGATCAGAATGTCTACCCGCCCATGTCCGATTTTCTGGCTGAGTCCGGGATTGATGTCATGGAAGGCTATCTTCCGGAAAACCTTGATCCTCATCCAGATTTGGTCATTGTCGGCAATGTGATTCAAGCGGTTTTTGCCGAAACAGAGGCGCTTGCCGAGCTGAAAATCCCTTATCTGTCCATGCCCCAGGCGTTGGGACATTTTTTTCTTCAGGGTAAACAATCTCTGGTGGTTGCCGGAACCCACGGCAAAACAACCACCTCCTCCATGCTGGCCACGGCGCTGCACCGAGCCGGCAGCGAACCCGGTTTTCTCATCGGCGGCATTGTTGAGGCCTTTGGTCGCAATTACCGTCTTGGCAAAGGGGAATTTTTTGTGGTTGAGGGAGATGAATACGACACTGCTTTTTTTAACAAAGTCTCAAAATTTCTCCACTACCAGCCAAACTGCGCCATCCTGACCTCCATTGAATTTGATCACGCAGACATCTTTACCGATCTTGAGCAGATTAAAGATTCTTTTCGTGAGTTTGTCCGACTGATCCCGGCTGACGGCACCCTGGTCGCCTGCACAGATGACCCTGTTGTTGCTGAAATTGCGGCGCAGTGCAGCGGATCGGTGATCAGCTACGGCACCGGTTCCGACTGCAGGTGGCAGTTGCGTGATCTTGCTGTTTCAGGCTTGACCAGTACCTTTACTGCGGCAAAAGATGGTGCGGTTTACGGCGAGTTTACTCTACCCATGCCGGGAATGCAT
>CAZQKF010000237.1:0-4359 GCA_964593645.1 uncultured Desulfobulbus sp. | reverse complement strand
GCCGGGGTCAAAGATCACGAATTTGACCTCTCTTCACCTGAGTGGTATCTGAATCGCGAGTTGACCTGGTTGGAATTCAATCGCCGCGTACTGCACGAAGGGCAGGACGAGCGCACACCACTGCTGGAACGTGTCATGTTCTTGTCCATTGTCGGCTCTAATCTCGATGAGTTTTTCATGAAGCGTATTGGCGGCCTGAAACAGCAGGTCGGTGCCGGTGTACGCAAATTAACGGTTGACGGACGAACACCGAGTCAGCAGATTGACGAGTGTTATGAGGTCGTTCGTGATTTGTTGGGTCAGCAGGAAAAACTGGAAGATAAACTTCTCAAGCGTTTATCGAGGCGGGGCATTAAAATTGTCCGTTATCAGGTGCTGACCAAAGAACAGAAGAATCTGGTAAATAAATATTTTCATGAAGATATTTACCCCCTGCTGACCCCGCAGGGTATGGATCCGGCCCATCCCTTTCCCTTTATTTCCAACCTCTCCTTAAATCTGCTTGTCGTGACCAAATACACCTATGATGAGCATACCTTTCTCAATCGTATCAAAGTCCCGACTGGTGTGGGCATTCCTCGTTTTATTCAGGTTGGAACAAATCATCTTTATATTCGTTTTGAGGATCTGATTGCCAACAATCTGGCCTCGGTTTTCCCTGGACTGTCCATTGAATCCTGTGAGCTATTTCGGGTAACCCGAAATGCGATTACTGAAAATGCCGGTGATCAGGCCAATGATCTTCTCTCAGACATTGAATCTGCCTTGCGTGACCGTAAGTTTGCTGAAATTGTTCGATTGGAAGTAGGCTCGTGTATGACATCAAACCACCGCGGTATGTTAGCAGCAGAGCTCGGCATTGATGAGGATAGGGACGTTTTTGCCACCGAGGGAATTTTAGGCAAACGCGATCTCTTTGAAATAGCTGTCATTGACAAACCGGAATTACATTTTCCTGTGCATCAGCCCCTTGACCATGCTCGGTTATCCGGTGACTCTCCGAATATTTTTCATCTTGTACGGGAAGAGGGGGCGCTGCTGCTGCAGCATCCCTATGAGTCGTTTAACAGCTCTGTGGAACGATTCCTTCGTGAGGCCAGCGTGGACCCCAAGGTGCTGGCCATCAAGATGACCTTGTATCGTACCTCCTCGGATTCCCGCATTATTCAGTACCTGCTCGATGCTGCCCATAACGGCAAACAAGTGGCCGTGGTGCTTGAGCTCCAGGCGCGTTTTGATGAATCTGCTAATATTCACTGGGCTGGATATCTTGAGCAGGCCGGGGTACATGTAACCTATGGTGTTGTCGGGTTGAAAACCCATTCCAAGGTCATCTTTGTAATCCGTCGTGATTATGACGGGTTGCGCCGCTATGCCCATATTGGCACTGGCAACTACCATGCCGGTACGGCTCGCATTTATTCCGATCTGGGTTTGCTGACCTGCGATCCTGTTATCGGCGATGATTTGACTGAGTTATTTAATTACCTGACCACAGGCTATGCCCCGGATCGAAACTACCAGAAGCTGCTGCCCTCACCTAAGGTTTTGAAAAAGGCCTTGCTGGACAAAATTGACAGGGAAATCAACAATAAAAAGAGCAAGGATCACAGAAGAATCCAGTTTAAAACCAATGCCCTGGAGGATAAGGACATTACTGCAGCCCTGTACAGGGCCTCTATGGCCGGGGTCAAGGTTGATCTCATTGTACGTGATACCTGTCGTCTGCGACCTGGTATTGCCGGCTTGTCTGATAATATCCGTGTGGTCTCCATTGTCGGCAGGTTTCTGGAGCACAGCCGGATCTATTATTTTTATAATGGTGGCAAAGAGGAATATTTTATTGGTTCTGCAGATATTATGAAGCGGAACCTGGAAGAACGAGTGGAGGTCATTACTCCAATTGAGCCGGTTGAACTGCAGAAAAAGCTGCGGGAAATTTTAGATATCCAGTTGACGGATAAACGCAGTGCCTGGGAAATGCAGCCGGACGGCACGTACATTCAGCGGAAGGCTTCAAGCCGGGCAGAACAGGCTGGAGCCCAGGAAACTCTTATCCGTAAGGCTGCAAAGCGGTTAGCTGATGCCCAGCGGTTGTCAAAAAAGAAGGTGAAAAAGAAGATAGCAAAGCGCAAGAGAAAATAGCCATTTTTAATGGTTGCTGCAGCTGTCTTCCTGTCTCCGGCAAGTCTGTATAACCTGATTTTGGTTGTCTGGGGTAGTCTGCGCATACAGGATTATGCGGAAATTACAGGGGAGAACAGGGAATATTCTCTGGTCTCTTGTCACCCCGTAGCTCATAGTATACATCATACTCCGTTCGGTCTGGACAACGCTGCATTTACAGGAATTGACTGGCGGGGCACCCGCTACCTTTTGCATGCGCTGAAAGAGCAGGAACCCCTGTTGACTTTTTTCCGGTAAAGTTAAGGTTTGTTACCTCCTGCAAAATCCTTAAGAGAATTACAGGTAAGGAATTACCACTGAACCTCTTTCATGAGATAGGCTGGCGCATGCAGATAGGCCGTGGTGGTTCTCTTATTATCTATATCCCTGACGACAAGCTGGGCCTGTTCAGTGGAAATGTCGAGAAACGATCCGATATCTTCTGCTGATGCGCCAAGGTTATGCGCCCACAACGCCTTGTCCATTGCCTTGTACGGTAGAGCAAAATAAAACTCATCCTGTCCCTGCGGCATGGAATAGGTGTCTGTTGTCGGCTCTGCATCACAAATGGTTTTCGGCAGATTAAGATGCCTGGACAACGCATAGACCTGGGTCTTGTACAGGTGGGCAATGGGTTTTAAATCCGATGAACCGTCTCCGTTTTTTACAAAAAAACCCTGGTCATATTCAAGTCGGTTGGGGGTGCCGATAACAGCAAAGTTGAGCCGGTCGGCATGAAAGTATTCAATGGTTTTGCGGATACGCTGTTTATAGTTTGTGGCGGCTACAATCTGCAGATACGCTTTCAGGGGCAGTCGCTTTTCTTCTATATTGCCCTTAGGATCCTGGACAACAAGCTTAAAGTGATTGTATTGGCCTTCCAGGCCGCCGGCAATAATGATTTTACTTTTCCATTTCTTGTTGTATTGCGGAAAGACCTCCTTGATAGCCTGATCTCGCCAGCTGTAACAGCCGATTTCTTCAAGAGTTGAGGCAATATTGTGGGCAATTGATTCAACAGCAAGGTGTTCAATGAGCTGATTGCTCCTGGACTGGGTATTAGCGGCAGAATCTTTTTCCGGCAACTGCAGGGCAAATACCTTTTTTGGCCCATAGGCCTGAACTGCAAGCGCTGCACAGACTGAGCTGTCAATACCACCTGAAACGGCAATCACTGCCCCGCGTTTATGCAGTTTTGAGCCCATAATTGAGCGCATGGTTGTACAGATTTTTTTTACCTCATCCTCTTTGTCAAAATCTATGATTTGAGTTTGATACAGTTCATGTAAGTTCATATCGATCACGTTAAAAATGGGTATTGATGCCTGCATAAAAGAGCAGAGAGATAAAAAGTACAAGCAGAATAGTCGATTTTTGCAGCTTCTGCTGATTTTGCTGTGTCATGGGATGTATTTTTCTATAAAATCGGCTAATTGGGAACATTTTTTTTCTGTATAGCTGCCGGTAACAGCCGCTGCGAATATGTTTACACGGTCTTTATCCGTAGGATCTTTTCCCGATGGAAACAGGACAAACTACTATGCACGTTCTGCATGCCATGCTTCAAACTGATGAGCAGGCAGTGGTTTGCTGAAATAATAGCCCTGTAGTATGTCGCAGTTGAGCTCTTGCAGGCGACGGACAATGTCCTCTGTCTCGACACCTTCTGCAACCACAGTTAACCCAAGGTTATGGGCCAGGTCAATAATACTTCTGACAATGATTTCATCATCTTCATTTTTCAACATATCCATGACAAAAGATTTATCAATTTTCATCTCACTGACCGGCAGTTTTCTCAAATGGGCCAGTGAAGAGTAACCTGTACCGAAGTCATCAATGGATATTTCAGCCCCGAGTTGTCTGAGCCGGCTGAGCACCTCATAAGCCAGGTCGGGATCTTGAATGATAGAGGTCTCAGTAATTTCAATAGTCAGTTTGGAATCACCCAGGTTCTGGGCGCCAAGTGTGCCGGTGATTATTTCCGGGAGTTCCGTATTGAGTAGGCAGGACGGAGAGATGTTAACGGCAAGGCTCATGGAGAAACCATTCTGCTGCCAGTGAAGAATCTGTCTGATACTCTCATTAAGCACCCAGCGGGTAACCTCCTTGATCAGACCGGTTCGCTCGGCGAGATTTATGAATTCATCGGGATTGAGCAGCCCGTGGACTGGATGCTGCCAGCGGACAAGT
>CAZQKF010000236.1:0-4373 GCA_964593645.1 uncultured Desulfobulbus sp. | reverse complement strand
GCCCTTATGCTGTTTTCTATGTTTAACCTTGCGTGGACTTAACATTTCTCAATACTCCTTTAAAGATCTCGCTTAAGTGGTCTTATTGATCAAGCGACATCTCGCTATCTGAAAGCACTTCACCCTTGAAGATCCATACCTTGACACCAATAATGCTGTAGGTGGTATGGGCTTCAGCAGTACCGTAATCAATATCGGCACGGAGAGTATGCAGTGGTACCCGTCCTTCTTTAAACCATTCTGTTCGAGACATCTCAGCACCACCCAGGCGGCCGGCACAGGAAACCTTGATTCCCTTAACTCCGAAACGCAGGGCAGAGTTGATGGATTTTTTCATGGCCCGACGGAAGGCAATACGACGCTCAAGCTGCATTGCAATATTTTCGGCAACGAGCTGAGCATCAGCTTCAGGACGACGAACCTCCTGGATATCAATCATGCACTGGCGACCGAATTTTGCCTCAAGATCCTTTTTCAGGTTCTCAATTTCCGATCCTTTTTTACCAATGACAATACCCGGTCGCGCTGTGAACAGCTTGATCCGAATCTTCTCTCCGGTACGCTCAATGACGATACGTGAAATACCTGCGTGATACAGTCTTTTCTTCAGATACTTACGTAATTTTTGATCCTGGTACAGGTTGCTGGCATAATCCTTATCAGCATACCAGATCGATTCCCACGTCCTGGTAATGTTGAGCCGCAGTCCTATGGGATTAACTTTCTGTCCCAAGGTGTTCCTCCGTTCCCTCTACAATTGATGTCAAAGACTAACGAGCAAGCCTATCAGGCTTCGTCAACAACCACGGTAATGTGGCTGGTCCGTTTCAATATTCTTGTGGCCCGACCCATTGCACGGGGACGGAACCTTTTCAGCATTGGTCCGCCATTGATCTGAATCTCCTTTACATACAGGGTATCCACATCAATGGTTTCAGTCTGTTCAGCATTGGCTACTGCAGATTCAAGCACCTTACGCAGAATTCGTGCCGCTTTTTTAGGCATGAACCTGAGGGTTGTAATTGCAGTTTCCACATCCTGTCCCCGTACAACATCGGCTACAAGCCTCGCCTTCTGGGGAGATATTCTAATATATTTAGCGACGGCTTTTGTTTCCATCGTAGTACTCCTGTGCGCGTTACGTTATGAGTCCGGCAACTATTCCCGACTTCCTCTTCTATCGGACGTATGTCCGTAGTAGGTTCTAGTGGGTGAAAACTCGCCCATCTTATGTCCAACCATATTCTCTGAAACATAGACAGGTATAAACTTCTTGCCATTATGTACGGCAAAGGTCAAACCAACCATATCTGGAGTAACATCGGAACGGCGGGACCACGTCTTGATCACCTTACGTGAACCTGATTCCTGAGCCATCTGCACCTTCTTCATGAGGTGACCATCGACAAAGGGACCCTTTTTAATTGAACGAGACATATCGATATTCTCCTGAATTACTTACGCTTAGTAACGATATCACGATCAGAAGCCTTACGCTTCCGAGTCTTAAAGCCCTTGGTCGGCACACCCCATGGTGTACAGGGATGACGTCCACCGGAACTCTTACCCTCACCACCACCCATGGGATGATCAATGGGGTTCATGGCCACACCACGAACTGATGGCCTGCGTCCTTTCCAGCGGGAACGACCGGCCTTACCAAGTTTCTGGCTGCCGTGTTCAGAGTTGCCTACGGCACCGATACTGGCCCGACAACGGTTACTGAACTTGCGCACCTCACCGGAAGGCAACTTGACCAAGACATAATCACCCTCTTTGGCCATCAGCTGGGCAGCGGCTCCTGCAGAGCGCACCAGCTGTGCTCCTTTGCCGATCTTCATCTCAACATTATGGATGATCGTACCAAGCGGGATATTAGACATGGGCATACAGTTGCCGGGTTTGATATCGGCCTCAGGGCCAGACACAACCATGTCGCCGACCTTAACACCTGCAGGGGCAAGGATATAGGTCTTCTCACCATCGGTATAGGTCAACAGAGCCAGGTTAGCAGACCTGTTGGGATCATATTCGATCGCTACAACTTTAGCTGGTACCTGTGCCTTATTACGCTTCCAGTCAATTACCCGGTATTTACGCTTGTGACCACCGCCCTTATGACGGGCTGTAATACGGCCGTAGGAGTTTCTGCCACCGGTTTTTTTCAAGGGACGTAGCAGGCTCTTTTCCGGTGCCTTAACTGAAAGATCGGGCTGGAGGATCGATACATGATGCCTCTTACCCGGTGATGTCGGTTTATGGGTCTTAATTGCCATTATTTTTCCCGTTATCTTACGCTTTACTCTCTTGTTCGATTACCCTGTTGGACGCTCTTCAGTCGAGCTTACAGCTCGTCTAAAAAGTTAATCTCGCCTTCAGACAGGGTGATATACGCCTTTTTCCAATCATTGGTTCGCCCAACGGACTTGGCACCCATCCTCTTCTGCTTGCCGTGCATTGAAACGGTCTTGACTGTGGATACCTTGACATTAAACAGGCTTTCTACAGCGTGCTTAATCTCAATCTTGTTTGCCCGAGGGTCAACTTTAAATACAACTGTTCCCTGCGTTTCCTGAAGAATAGTTGCCTTCTCAGTCAGACGGGGCCCCTTGATTATATTATGGAGCTCTTTCATACCATCAGCCTCGCTTCAAGTGGTTCCAGGCTGGACTGCAGCAGCATCAGCTTGGGATATTTCAAAATATCATAGACATTAAGTCCTGCAACCGGCAGTACCTTATAGCCTACTGCATTGCGGGCGGACATCTGCACATTCGCATTGTCTCTATCTGTGACCACAAGACAGTTATTGAACTCAAAGTTTTTCATGACCCCGACAAACTCACTGGTCTTGGGTGCTTCCATGTCAAACTTATCAACAATCACTAGGTTGCCTTCGTCCATGCGGGCAGAAAGGGCCATGCGCAGAGCAAGACGACGTACCTTCTTGGGCAGCTTGTAGCTGTAATCCCTGGTCTGTGGACCAAAGGTTGTACCACCACCACGCCAGATCGGTGAATTTTTGGTACCGGCACGAGCTCGTCCTGTACCTTTCTGACGCCAGGGCTTAGCACCGCCACCGCGAACCTGTCCACGGGTTTTCGTCGATGCATTACCGGACCTGCGATTGGCCCGTTGCATGCATACAACCTCGTGCAGGACACCAGTGTTGACTTCAACACCGAACATATCATCATTAACTTCTACTTCTGTAACCTTTTCGGCCGAAGTATTGACAACATCACAAACTGCCATGAGTTTCTCCTTGCAAGCAGCTTAAGACGCTTACGCCTTAGTATAAATGCTGACTAAACCGTTCTTTGCGCCGGGGATCGCACCCTGCACCAGCAGAATGTTCTCCTCTTCGCGTACATCAACGATGGTCAGATTTTTAAGTGTTTTCAGATCCATGCCCATACGACCGGGCATCTTCTTCCCCTTAACGACCCGGCCGGGATACGCACTGCAACCAATGGAACCGGGTGCACGATGAAATCCAGAGCCATGGGTAGCCTTACCGCCGCCGAAACCATAACGTTTTACAACGCCCTGGAATCCGCGTCCCTTGCTGCGTCCGACAATATCAACCTTGTCGCCGACCTTGAGAACCTCGGCAAGGGTTATCTGCTGTCCCAGTTCATAGGATTCAGGGTCTTCAACTCTGAACTCACGAACGTGGTAATAGCCAGTACCACCGGAACGTTTAAAATGGCCTGCTTCAGGCTTATTCAAACGAGTCTGCTTCTTTTCAAGAAAACCAACCTGGATGGCATTATAGCCTTCCTTCACTTCGGTTTTTTTCTGTAATACTGTACAAGGACCCGCTTCAATCACGGTGACGGGAATTGAGCGCCCAAGGTCATTATAGACCCGGGTCATCCCTATCTTACGTCCTAGTATTCCATTTGTATTCGGCATTTGTCTACCTGTTAGCTAACTCTTATCAAAACGGCCAACCCGCAGATCCCTCTCTACGCTGCAGAGAAGTTTCAGGGAAGCTTGATCTCGACATCAACACCGGCAGACAACTCAAGCTTCATGAGCGAATCAATTGTCTGCTGTGTCGGCTCGAGTATATCGAGCAGACGGCGGTGAGTCCGCATTTCAAACTGTTCACGGGACTTCTTGTCAACATGGGGCGATCGAAGCACAGTGTACTTATTGATGCTGGTCGGAAGCGGGATGGGACCGGCTACTGTAGCACCTGTACGACGTGCAGTTTCAACAATCTCACGTGTTGACTGATCAAGCAGTTTATGGTCGTACGCTTTCAGCCTGATACGAATCTTATCTGTCGGGATCATTGGTTTCCTCTTACTCGATTATCTCGCTGATCACGCCGGCGCCGACTGTACGGCCACCTTCACGAATTG
>CAZQKF010000235.1:0-4379 GCA_964593645.1 uncultured Desulfobulbus sp. | reverse complement strand
CTGCGACCCAATAAGATAAGTGAGGATGTCGTGGTTCCCCGGTCAAAAATACCCGGGCTTGTAGCCTTTACCGAGGCAATGGCCAGGGAAATGAATCTGATTATCCTCACCTTCGGTCATGCCGGGGACGGCAATATCCATGTTAATATTATGGTGGATAAACAGAATGAGCAGGAGTACAGCCAGGGTCTTCAGGCTAAGGAGCGGCTGTTTGAATTTGTCCTTGCCTCCGGCGGTACGCTTTCCGGCGAACACGGGATAGGTACGACAAAATCTCAATTTCTCCCCATGGAACTTGATCAGACTGCACTGTCTGTAATGCAGGGTGTAAAAAAACTGTTTGATCCGAAAAATATTCTTAATCCCGGGAAAATCTTTCCTTGACGTCTACAACGAAAAGTCGATTTTTCGATGAGATAACAGATATTCGTGTTGTTCGGGACGGAGCGGTGATCCGGGATCCAGGCACTCAGGATCGTTCCGTTACCAGGACTCCCGCCTGCACGGAAATAACGCTTGATGCTACTGAGATGTGGCTTCATGGAAAACAACCAACGCCTCCTTGTCCCGGTCTGCTATCTTCCTGGCAACCTTGGCAGGCACTATCTCATAAGTATCATTAAAAGTAATAATAGCCAGACGTCCGCTGCTGAGTTGTTCTGCCATTTCCTCTGAAACGTAAATTCTATTGATAGTCCCCTGCTCTGTAAAGTAGTAAGGCTCGCCACGATCATCACGTTTCTGTCGGTGTTTTTCCACAAGCCGTTTAATCAGGCTTTTATTTTCGCGCTGTTTCTGCTGCTCTGCCCGCTGCAGATTGAGTTCTCGGTTACGTCTGGCCAATGCAGCCTGCTCTTCCCGAGCCTTGGCAGCAAGAGCAGCTGATTCCGCCTTAGCATGGCCTTTATTCTTCTTGCGCTTGAGATAATTTTCCCGATTAGCTTCCCCTGCCTGTTTTTTATTGACCAGCCCGGCCTTGAGCAGCTGATCCTGAAATGGGTTTCCCATACATTTTCCTCGTATAATTATCGAGCAAGCCCGTTGAATACCCGGCTTCTCTGTTCAAAATGAGAATCCCCTCTCTTTAAAACGCAGGTGGATAATTCTGATAGTACTATTTACTCATGCTGAAGAGTTCAGAAAAAATATCTTGCCAGAGCAACAAGACCCATGCCGGTTGCCACTGTTCCGAAAAAGCTTTTGAACCGCCAGGCTACCATAAATGTCGGGATTGATGCCAGCAGAAACAAATTATCCATTTTCAGGATAAGATCACCATTACTGCTGCAGAGTAGTCCCGGTGCCAGCAAGGCAGCAAGAACCGTTGCCGGAACAAAACTCAACCACCTGGCTATCCACGATGACAGCTTGCGGTCTGAAAGCAGCAGCATAGGGAGCAGGCGGGGTAGGTATGTGACCGCTCCCATACCGCAGATTGTCAGGAAGACGATTTTTTCATCCACTGTTCCACTCCAATACCAACGGTAGCTCCGATCACTGTTGCGATAATGACATGGGATTGACTAAACCCTTGCACATACAGGACTACTGAAAGTCCTCCGGACAGCACAGCCATCATCAAATATACGGGTTGTACGACCTGAGGCACAAGGAGCGCGATAAACATGGCAGGCAGAGCAAAATCCAGGCCCACGGGACGAACGTCGGTAATCTGTCCCCCCGCTAAATACCCCATGATACTTCCAAGTACCCAGGATAACTGGGCGGTAATATTTATAGCAAATGTTTCTGCTTTTCGAGGCTGGTTTCCGGCCATCCGCATTGAATGAAGGGCAAAGGTTTCATCTGTCAGTTCATAACCAAACAGCGCAATCTGCCACTTTCGCCATCCTTTCAGTTTTGGTGCCAGAGCTGCAGACATCAAAAGGTGGCGGAGATTCACAACAAAGGTGGTGAAAATCAGTGTAAACGGTGAGGCGGCAGCACCAAAGAGCCCGGCACCAATCAGCTGCGCACTTCCCGCAAATACGATTACGGACATGGCCACGGCATTAAAGAAACCTAGCCCGCTTTTCTGGGCCAGGACGCCATAGGCAAACCCCACAGGGATGTACCCCAGCACGATAGGCAGTGCCTGGCGTACTCCACTCCAGATACCTGAGCTCTTATTCTGCTGGATAATTTTATGTTGATTCATTATTTATTTCTGTTTTGCTCTGAACACATTAACAGAGTATTAAGATAGACATATTATCAAACTTTTTTGGGTAACGCTTGTTTCCTTAGTCGCTGAATCTTTAAAAATTGGCTTGACTGCTGATCAGGGCGATAAAAATCAACTTCTGTGAAGCAACGTCTCCTTTTTTACTTTTATGAGATTCATATGATCCACTTGACAAATATCAGCAAACAGCACGGCAGCCAGGTGCTCTTTACCAATGCAAGCCTGCAGATCCTGGCCGGTGTGCGTACCGGACTTGTCGGCCCTAATGGTGCCGGCAAGAGTACCATGTTTCGTTTGATCATTGGCGAGGAAGATACGGACAAAGGCGAGATCTCCTGCTCTAAAAAAAATGTTATTGGTTATTTCTCCCAGGATACAGGCGATATGACAGGTTGCTCCGCCCTTGAAGAAACCATGTCTGCTGCTGTCGAAGTTACGACCCTGGCGCATGAAATAAAGAAAATGGAGGCAGCCATGGCTGTGCCCATGGACGATAACGAACTGGCTGCTCTGCTTGAACGGTACGGTGATGCCCAGGAGAAGTTTGAACATCGCGGCGGATATGACCTGGAAACCAGGGCCAAGGCTGTGCTCACAGGCCTTGGTATCGGCCCTGATGATTATAACCGGCCGGTTGAGTCTTTCAGCGGCGGTTGGAAGATGCGCATTGCATTGGCCAAAATTTTAACGATCAACCCCGACGTGCTGCTGCTTGATGAGCCCACCAACCATCTGGACATTGAATCCATACTCTGGCTGGAGGAATGGCTTACAACAGAATACAAAGGTGCGGTGCTCATGACCAGCCATGACCGGATCTTCATGAACTCCATTGTCAGCCGGATTGTTGAGGTGGCCAACAAGACCGTGACTACCTATGGCGGAGATTATGATTTTTATCTGCGTGAACGGGAAATTCGAAGACAACAGCTCGTGGCCAGTCACCGTCGTCAGCAGGAAATGCTGGCCAAAGAAGAGGACTTTATTGCTCGCTTTGCAGCCCGGGTCTCCCATGCCGCCCAGGTGCAATCGCGTATCAAAAAGCTGGAAAAGATTGAACGCATCGAGCTGCCTCCGGAGCAAAAGGTCATGCGCTTTGAATTTGCGCCCCCGCCTCGCAGCGGCGACGATGTAGTTGCCATGCAAGGGCTGGGCAAGATCTGGCAGCAGGAGGACGGTAGTCAAAAAAAAGTATTTGACGGTGTTTCCGGCATGATCAGGCGTGGGGAAAAAATTGCAGTGGTCGGAGTGAACGGTGCCGGCAAATCCACCTTTCTTCAAGTTATTGCCGGGAAAACAGAACCCAGCAGCGGCAGCGTCACCCTGGGGGCCAAAGTGGCAGTCGGCTATTTCAGCCAGTATTCCATGGACATCCTGGATGGTAACAGCACAGTGTTTGAAACAGTACGCGCGGCATTGCCCCAGGACGACATCGGTACAATCCGCAACCTGTGCGCTGCATTTCTCTTCCAGGGAGATGATGTGGATAAGCGCATCTTCCAGCTCTCAGGCGGAGAAAAGAGCCGGGTGGTGCTGGCCACGCTGCTGGCCTGTCCCCTCAACTTTCTAATCCTGGATGAGCCTACCAATCATCTGGACATGCAGTCGCGTGAAATCCTGCTTGAGGCGCTTAAGAAATTTACCGGCACCGTAATCCTGGTAAGCCATGACCGCCATTTCCTGCGCTCCCTGGTCGACCATGTCATGGAAATTGATCACGGCGAAATGCGGATGTATGGTGGAAATTACGACTATTATCTGGAAAAATCAGCCCAACACGCAGCCTGATAGCAGTCAGATATATCATAAATATATTGAACCCAAGGAACACGCTATGTCAACTCCACTCAATGATACACTCGGCACCACCAATGTCGTCTGGAATCTTGATGATCTCTATGAATCCATCCAAGATGAACTCCTGGCAGACGACCTGGATCTCTGTCTGCAAGAGGCGGAACTCATTAAAGAGGGCTACGCCGGAAAGCTTGCAGAGCTTGAGTCTGCGGTTTTTGCCAGAACCGTCCGACGACTTGAGCGCATCCAGGTCAACCTGGGCCGAATCGACACCTATGCCTTTTTAAACTTTGTTACCCAGGTCAAAAACAGCGAGGCCGGTGCCTTTATGCAGCAGAGCAAGGAACAGGCCAGCAAGGTTAACCGTGAACTGGTCTTTTTTGATCTTGAATGGGCC
>CAZQKF010000234.1:0-4379 GCA_964593645.1 uncultured Desulfobulbus sp. | reverse complement strand
AGAGGCGGTCGTTTACCATAGATAAACCCAACCTCAACTTTGATAAGAAAGGATTCTTTTCCTTTACCATCTATAATGCTGACGGATATATCGCCACAATGAAATATGCAATCAACTCTGACGATATGGTCGTAAATGAAGATGGAACCTACACCATTAATTTTCTAGCATCGGGTGAACCGGTAAAAGACGGTGAAACCAATGTCGTACGGACTCCACGAGGTAAAATCTGGACAGGAGTATTACGGGCCTATTATCCAAAAGATAAAGATGAAACCTTTACCTGGGCAGACAGCTGGACGGCTAAAATAAGAAAAGAGTTTATGAACTGATAACAGATGTCAACTGCAACAGCTTGAGAGTTCATCCATCTACGTTAACAAACACAGCATGGTGGTGATGGCTGCGAGTTTCAGTTGTCTGATTTTTCTCTATACTCATCTGTTTATTTTACAGTATACCCTCTTCCTTCGAGGCAGGCGCCATAGGCACGGTTGTATTGGTTGAGTTTTTGCTGATACTGTTGGTTGGCCTGCTGTTGATTTGCCTGGGCGGCTGAGGTATCACGACGTTTCCGCACCCCGCCGACAACGGCACCAACAAGGGCCCCGGCCCCGGCCCCTTTGCCGAATTCACCGCCCAGTGATCCTCCCAGTCCGCCGACAGCTGCACCGGCCGCTGCACCTTTGAGTACCTTGCGATCTTGGGGAGCTGCTGCGGCTGCAGGCGGAGACAGGGTTGCAGGATCAACACCGGACTGGTCAACAGCCCACTGGCGGCATTGCTGCTCGTCACTGGTCTGCTGCTCCGCTGTCTGGCCTTTGGCCGGATAAATTATGGGATCTGCTGCCGGAGACATGCCTGACCAACTGACGGTGATGAATATGCCTGCTGTGCAGAGAAGTTTTGTGTATGTTTTTGTTGTCATTGTATCCTCCGGAGTACGAAAAAAAATTCGGTAAAAAAATATTTTCATCAATATTGAGTACTAATGGATACCATCGCTTGACGCTGCCTGTAAGAGAGTTTGCAATACAGTGCCGGCATTGGTTTCAGAAAGTTCCGGTTTGAACAGCAATGGTATTGCGGCTCTCAGGCATCACGATTGAGTGCGTAAACATAGGCCTCGACCTCGCTGTTACCCTTGACCTTGACGGTAACGGGCAGGCGCACGTAGCCTTTCCCCTCAAAGGCATCAAGTCTTGGCCAATGATCTGCCAGATGTTTTGAGGTAAAGACAAAGCCCTCAATTTCGTCGCCATCTTCGGCCGGGATTATGCCGGGACAACCCATGGCCGCACCCCAGCCTTCCTGCAGCAATTTTCCCCGCAGCGTTGCCGCCTGCCATGAGCCGGGAATATCCTCCATTACCTTATGGTTGGCTTGTCCTGGTGCTAATGTGCCGTAAACAAAGAGTCGTTGCATGATATTTGGGACAATACTTCTTCAGGCTGCCTTGTAAAGTTGTTTTTTGGAGTCTCGCAAGTTCGTCTGTGATCTCTGCGCACTGATCAAAATTTATAAATTATACCCAGCAGCGGGCCGTAGGTTACGGTGTCGTAGGCAAAATAGCCCTGCTGACCAGGGGTGCCGGTTTCATAGTCGACCCAGGTGGCTGTGTAGCCGATGTCCAGCAGCCAGTGCTCTGTCATGGCATACTTTACATCGGCAAAAAGAAAGGCGGTGAAATCAGCCTGCAGGCCCAATCCGCCAATATCGCCGCGAACCATCAAACTCCACTTTTCACTCAAGGGAATGGTCCAGCGGGCACCGACAACCAGATCAACCCAGTCTTCACTGTCTTTTATGGTGAGAGAACCGGGTAGTAGAGCCGGGTTAAGGGTTACATCGAAATCGTTATTCCACCAGCGAAAGCCGACGACATAATCCAGGTCTCCTGTCCAAAGCGGTACCCGGTACAGCAGGTCACCCTGCAAAACTCCCTGCCGGATCCCAACTTCAGACACTCCGCCCCGGGGGCCGGAAATATCATCCTCTAAATCCATTAGCCTGTAATCCAGGACAGCGCCCCAGCCGGTTTTCTGCACCGCTTCAAAGTGGACCATGCCGCCCAACTTCAGGGTTTCGAGGATATCACTGAAGTCTACATCCACATCAGCATCATCGATGCGGCCCAAACTGGTATCCCCGTCAATGGTCGTCCCAAACATGTATGCTTCAAGGGTGTAGCTCCAGTCGGCAGCCTGCAGTGAGAATGGGGCCAGCAGGATGAGCCCCAGAACGCAGAATAGAATGTTTTGTATTTTCTTCATAGTACGCCTCTTGTATAACGGAGTAATTGGATGAAATAACTGTGCTAAAGGAGTGATGGGTCGTTTTATCATGTAAAGGAGCTGCCACGAGGGATACCATCGCTGCAAGGATAAAAAAATCCGGAATACGCATTAGTTAAGACAATGGAGGTCAGCCGGGTCGTGAAGATAAATAAAGAGCGATGTTATCCCTGGGACCGGGCATGGCGGAAAATACGTAAGGGGTTATTATTTAATGAACCCCGGATATCGTTAAATCGCCGTCAAACAAGGTGACCGGATAGTCGTTTAAGCCGTCATTCACGGTGACGGAATCATGCTGATAGCCTTTACCGCCGTCGGTGACCGTATAGCGCATGGGGCCGACGTTGAAGTTCATGGTTTTACCCGATAAGGTAATATCGCTGACCGGGACAGGCTCTCCAATGGGGGTGTCAGGCAGCATGTTGAACATGGAAAAGCCTATGACCGGCTGCCCGGTTTTAATGTCCTGGAGGTATCTGCGCATGGTTCCTTCCCCAGGAAGATACCCGGCATCACCTTCTTTTCCCACGGCCGGCTTTACGTCAAAACTTGCCCACATCTGAATCATATTGGCCTTGCCGTCGCGGTTATAATCAAAGGCGACTGGTTCGGCATAGGCCGCTTGACCGGTGAGTGCAGGTCGATTCTGTTCCGCTGCTGCCGTCATGGGCAGACCTGCAGCAACGAGACAACATGCAGACAGCATCAGCAGTCCATGCCTGACTGTTTTTTTGTTACACATTGGCGACCTCCCTTGCCTGCGTAAGGCGTTCGCCCAGGAGTTCATAGGTCTGTTGATACGCCTCAACCTGGTTGGGGCTCTCCTGGACAATGCGGCGGATGGACTCTGCCGTTTCCTGTTCCTGATACTGCTGCTCCAGCCAGTCTGCCAGTTTGTCGAGATTAATGGCCGGCAGGGTCTGCAGAGAAGGCGTAAGAAACCAGTGCGCTCCTTCCATGCTGCAGATATCTTCCCGGTGCAGACCGCTGGGCATCACCATTCTGGCAGCTGTCAGCTTGTCGCGAAAGGCAACATCAGTGAGGAGACGTTGTGCCTGTTCAGGTGTTAATGCGCTCATGCCCTGTCCTCCCGGCCCAGTCGTTTATTCTTTTCAAGTTCGTCAGCTACCTGCTTTAAACCAAACCCTTCAAGGGTGGTGCGGGTGGGCCAGCCGCTGTCGGCAGCACATCCCTCCTGGCCGTAGAAACGGGTCTTCCAGTCCTCAAATTTATCGCGGTCAATGCGGCGGTGCATGATATCCTGATATCTCCAGTTCCCGTTTTCGTCCCGGCAGGGCCAGTAAAAGTAAGGAAGAATCTCCCCCTCATCACAGTCTTTGTCATAGATGTAATCGGCATAGTGAACAACATCACGATGCCTGCCCTGCAGGGCCCAGATGGCGTTGTCCAGGTGCCAGATCTTTCTGCCCCGCTCAATGCCGTCATTAAAGGAGATGTTTTCGCCGGTGACAGCATTCCAGAACACCTGTTCGCCTGCCTTTTCAGAACCGGTTGCCCCTGTCCAGTCTTTGGAATTGGTGTTGAACAGGTCTGCCCAGCGGAAATCGCAGAGCAGGGTGGAGTTTTTCCAGTAGCGGGTATAGTACATGTGCCAGCGAACCAGCTGCATGACTTCATCTGAATACATATTTTCGTTGGAGTAATCCAGTGCTTCCGGGCCACTCACCCAGGGTTTCATTTTATCGGTGACCAGTTTTGCAATTTTTTCTGCTGAAATACGCGGCCGCACCCCTCTGGTGATGGAGATGTTGGTGTACCAGAATATCCAGTTGAGACAGTGGGAGTTCATATCCCGGTCGCACATAATGGTTTCAAAACCCCATTCCAGCTCAACCCGGGCGTCATAGCCGTGTTCGGGCATTCCCCAGTAAGGAAACTGCAGGGTACCGTTCTTCCAGTCCTCTTCACGACCGGCTTTGATTGCACCCTGTACATACCCTTCAGCCACCAGGGCACCGATGTCTCTTTTCTCGGCAATGGCAAGGAGAAACTCCTCTGCAAATTCCATGGAACCGATTTGTGACCAGTCCAGCTGACTGTCGATTTTTTTGCCCGGCCCCA
>CAZQKF010000233.1:0-4448 GCA_964593645.1 uncultured Desulfobulbus sp. | reverse complement strand
ATAGACGACCTGTTTCCCGGCATTGTCTTTGGAGTGATGACAGGTTGCGCAGTCAAACTTTTCCTGATGCTCAGCATGAGGGAAGAAGGCGAGTTTGACCTTCTTGGCCGGGTCAACCGTTGATTTGAGCACCATTTCGGACGATCCCTTGTCCATTGCCTGGCAGGTGGATCCGAGAATAAACAGGCTGAACAGTACGGCGCTGGTAAGACAGATTAATTTTTTCATTATCAAGTCTCCTTATACAGTTGTTAAGGTGTCTGGTGTTGCCTGTTGAAAAAATAGTCGGCTGGCGAAAACAGAAAGAGGCCATCCGGATGGATGGCCTCTTTCTCAATATTTACAATATGACTGGCTTACACCAGAGTTGTCCAGGCTTATTTCTTCTTGATATGACAGGTGCTGCACTTCTTGAGATTTTTCAGCTTGGCATCTTTTTTGGACTCGTCCTTATGGCAGGTCAGGCAGTTGCCGTGTCCGGCGCGCTGCATGGCGGTTTTACCCTTGACAACGCCTTTAAGCATGTCACCGGTATGGCAGACTTCACATTTTTCAATCTTCATGCCTTCGGTGTAAGTGACCTGCTTGCCGTCATCACCTTTGGTATGATGGCACTCGCCGCATTTAAGGCGTTCCTGATGCTTGGCATGGGGGAACTGCACAGGTTTTTTACCATCGGGATTTATTGTAATCTCCGCAGGTCCTTTTTCCTGGGCCATGCTCATTCCGGCAAAACCAAGTGAAAACACAAATGCCAGTGCTACACCACAAATTAATGCCTTTTTCATGTTGTTTCTCCTCCTAATTTAAAAATTTAAGATTCAACATTGAATCCTCATTCAAACTCTTGAATATATCTCTTTCCATATATCTTGTCAAGAATGTTACCGGTAAAGAAAGGGGGGAGTAGCGGTAACATAACTGCTGAGATTTACGGGCAAAAAAAAGGCCCTGCAGGGAGGATCCTGCAGGGCCTGAAAATTTAGTGAACAGAGGATCAGCTTGAGCCGTAACTGTGCAGCCCGGACAGCAGGAAGTTGACGCCGAAATAGGTGAAAAAGACCGACACAAAACCGATAATAGCCAGCCAGGCGATCCGGGATCCGCTCCAGCCCCGGGTAAAGCGGGCGTGCAGGGTAGAGGCATAAACAAACCAGGTAATAATTGACCAGGTTTCCTTTGGATCCCAGCTCCAGTAGGTGCCCCAGGCCTCATTGGCCCAGACTGCACCGGTGATAATACCGGCAGACAGCCACATGAAGCCAAATACTATGGTTTTATGGGTCAGGTCGTCAATAACTTTTAGCTCAGGTAGGCCGCCGGTCAGGGTGTTCTTGGATCGTCCCCGGTTGATAGCAGATTGTTTCAGCAGGTACATCATGCCCAGTCCACCGGCAACGGCAAAGGCACCGTAGCCGATAAAGCAGGTCATGACATGGGCTATGAGCCAGTTGGACTGCAGGGCAGGGATCAGTGGACTGATCTGCTGGTTAATGCTCTTGGCAAAGGAGGCATAGGCCATGGCAGTAAAGGCAAAGGGCATGACAAAGGCGCCTATGACCCTGGCTTTGAATTTAAACTCCATGAAAATGTAGAACAGGGTCGTACACCAGGCAAAGAAGACCAGGGATTCATACATATTCGTCAGCGGTGCGTGGCCGATCCCTATCTGGTAGGATTCATACCAGCGTAGACCCAGGGCCGCAGTCTGCACCACAACACCAAAAATGGCAAGGATCAGGCCGATAAAACCAATTTTTTTGTTCTTAAAGACGAGCAGGCCGATATAAAATGCTGAAGACAGCAGAAAGGCCAAGGTCGTAATACCAAAGAGTTGTGAACTGTTCATAGGGAATACCGGTTAAGTAGAATACCTTTCAGGAAGATATGTTATGCCTTATTAAAGCTGTCGACAAAGGCCGCAAAAGTCTTTTCAAAACCTACTTTATTCTTGTTGGCGCTGCCAGCAAAAATAACAGTCGGTTGGCCGTCCTCATCAAAGACATGGGCCCAAATCTTACGATGAGACGTAAAAAAAGCCACGAACAGGCCAAAGAGCATCAGGCCGCAGCCGGTGTATACCCACCAGACGCCGGGATCTTTGGTCACCTGCAGGCCTGTAGCATATAGTTGCTTGATGTGCAGGCTGTATTCTCCTGATGGTCGTTTGACAAGGGCTTCCTGATCATTATTTAACCAGAATGTGGAAGGATCCGCCTCTTTATCACCAAACCAGACCTTGACCCGCTGCACGGCCTCCCCTCTAGTTTCCTTGTTGATAATACCAAAGGAAATTTTGCCGTCATCAGAGCCGACCTGTTTACCGGCCTCAATAATGGCAGTCTGCTCATTGCCGGTTTGTTTATCAATCAGAGTAACCAGAAATTCCGGGTACGGCTGATAGGAGGACTGGTAAAAGGTGATGCCCTTATAGGTAAGCGGGGTATTAACCTCCAGAAAGTGTACGGTTTTACCGTCTTTTAATGGCACGGGTTTGTTGTCTTCAAGGATTGTAATCTTGGAGAGATAGGTTTTAGGCATGCCGTTGTTATAATATTGAATGGTAAAGTAGTTGCAGCGAACCGTAAATCCGAGGTCAATCTTTTTGCCGGTCTGAAAGGAATAGATAAAATCTGTCTGCTGGCTTTCCGGAATCATAATGCTGCCCTTAAAGGCAAAGTCCGGGTTATGCAGTATTTTTTTAGCAACAGTAGATGAACCGATAACCGCACCCAGCAGGATAACCAGGATTGAGGTATGAACAATATAAACGCCGAACCGGGTCCAGCCGCCCTTCTGGGAAAAGAACATGGTGCCGTCGTCTTTGTTGCGACTGTTCGGTTTCCATCCCTTTTTGGCCATGAACTCGGCAACCTGCTGTTTCGCGGCGGCAGGTGAGCCACTGAGGGCAATTTTTTTATGAAGCCCCATCTTGTGCAGCCGCTCAGGCTTGGTGGTCAAGTTGTCCTTGCGAACCATGCGGATGACATTGGGGATCCGCTCAAGGCTGCAGACGATCAGGTTGAGGCTGAAGATTCCCAACAGGCTGAGAAACCACCAGGAGTTATACATATCCTGAATATTCAGGGTATGCATCAGATTGGCCATATTCCGGCCGTACTCTTCAACATACATACGGGCGGGTTTATTTTGGGGCACCAGGGTGCCGATAATGGAGGTGCCCGCCAGGATAAAGAGCAGGAACAGGGCCAGCTTGACAGAGGCAAAAAAGGCCCAGACCGGATTTTTTTTCTTTTTGGTCATCGATTGATCACGCACAGTGAAGGTTATTGAAAAGAAATGAAATACACACTTTGTGGCACAAGAGGTTTTGCTACCATGAAGGCCATAGCCTGTCAATAGAATTCATGGTTGTCAAGCAGCTCGTAAATTCCTTGAATTGTCGGTACAGGCGCAAATTGTTCTCCTGATTATCACGATTCCATATACCGTTTTAACGGTATATGTTTATTGACCAGGGTATGGGATACTCATCACTAATGAGAAGAGTACATTTTGTCTGACCCGGAAAAATGAATATCAGAGGGTAGAGTATACCATATGAGCGAAAAAAACATTGATACCCGTCAAAAAAAGGAAACGCCTTTTTGGCTCCTGCTGACCGTGCCTGTCTGCATTGTGCTGGCACTCTTTTTTATTAGTACCGGCTTGAGCAAATTAGATGCGACCCCGTCCGTTGCCTCGCTTGATCCCGCCTGGTATACGCCTGAGACGGCCCGGGGTGAATATCGGAAAAGTGCAGTGATGGTGGGCAACTGCTTTATCTGTCACGCCTTATGGGTCAAGGTTCCGCCCGATCCCACTGTTCGAACCCCCATGTTTGCCCATGCCGCAATCAAGCTGAATCACGGCGCAAATGACCGCTGTTATAACTGTCACCTGATCTACGACCGCAACATGTTTACCGATGCAGATGGTCGGGCCATTATGGTGCAGACCCCGGAAAAGGCCTGTGTTATGTGCCACGGTCTGATCTACAAGGACTGGCAAAATGGTACCCATGGCCTGCGTCGCGGCAAGTGGCAGGTTGAAAAGACTTTTGACCGCGAGACTTTTACCTGTACGGAATGCCATGATCCCCATTCGCCAAAATTTAAATTTACTGATTTTGCACCGGCACCGACCTGGCCGGATAAATTTGTCCGCAAGGGTAAAATTGAAGTAGGCGGTGCTGAATCTGAATATATTGTAGGTCCCGAACCCAAGGAGATGTTTTAAATGTCCGGCGAGAAGAAGAAAAAAGACAGCGGCATCAGTCGGCGTGATTTTGTAGCCGGTACTGCTGTGACCCTGGCATCGGTCGGCGCCGGTGCCGCCGCCCTGACACCGCTGATGAATGCCGAGGAAGTACCCACGGCAGAAGAGTTTATCCAGAAGCATTACCGGCAGCTGACTCCGGAGGATAAAAAGGAAATCTTTGCCCGGCT
>CAZQKF010000232.1:0-4470 GCA_964593645.1 uncultured Desulfobulbus sp. | reverse complement strand
GAGATCACATTTTTGGACATTCGTGCCCTCTGCATTCCACTGCAGCCGTTTGGGAACCCAGGGACAGGCGGCAATACATTGCAGGCAGCCAATGCAGCGGGCAGGGTCAATGGTGCGTACGTTGCCAAACTCCGGATCCGCATGATCCGCCTGCACCGGGCAAGCCTTGACACAGGGGGCATCTTCGCACTGGTGACAGACCGCCATGCTGATATCATCGGGCCAGTTGGCAAAGGGATCCTGCATGATCTGAATCCGGGCAAGCGACATGGAGGCCGTACCGTGATGAACCAGGGAACAGGTAGTCATGCAGGTACAGCATCCCATGCATTTGCCCATATCGACTACTAAAAAACCCTGGGAGTTGGGGATGACCAGCAGGTTGGAGCCGCGCAGGAAAAAAGCCCCGCCAGCGGTTGCCACCACACCTGCTGCTCCCAGACCCTTGAGAAAGGTTCGCCGGTCAATACCGGTTTTTTTCTGTTTGTCAGCCATAATATTTCCTCGTTTGCCCAGGTAGTTGGTCAGAAGTTGGCATGACCTACCACATAAAGTTTACATATAAGTTGAGATTCTGCCCCTCAAGGGTAGAGCGGGCATCAAACTCCCACTGGTAGCGGCCTGTGAGCACGCAGAAAAGCTTTTCGTCAATGAAAATGGGGATATTGACCTCAGGCCCAAGTCCATAGAGCCGCGACTTCTCCAGATCAACCGATGCCGGCAGCCGGGGATCAATGTGATTGAGATCTCCAATGGAATCATTGGTCAGCTTCCACTGCGCGTAATAAGCAAGACCGGCGGTGAGGGCGCCGTCATACCAGGAGCGGCCGATGCCGCCTTCAATGGTCAGGATATTGCCCACCTGGGTATCTGAATCTTCTTTTTCCGAGTGGATTTCAAAATAGGCCATGGCCGAGATATGGTATTTTTTCTCCTGGTCAAAGTACAGGGTCGTGCCTGCACCGAACTCATGGGTCCACATCCCCATCCCGGTATTGTCATCGGCCCCGTCAGTGTAGTTGCCCGTGGGCAGATAGAGGCCGTAGGTGACCATGAAGTCTGCCTGCTGCAGGTGCCAGCCCAGGTTGATCGGCTGGATAAAGATATCAGCGAGGTCAAAATCCTTTTCAAAATCAAAATTGGCATATTCAAGGGAATTGTCTGAGGCGAAAATAGTGGCAGCAAGGCCCCAGTTTGCTCCAAGGATTGAGTAATTGCTCACCCACCAGCCAAACAGCCCCACCGAGTTGACAGTAATCTCATGCTCTTTTCCACTCAGGTTGATCTCGTTACCGTGGTGGTCAACCAGTGTTGCTGCGTAATACCTGGAATAGTTTGGCGAAAAAAGAAAACCACCGGGAGCAGGCGACTGTGTACCCGACTGCAGGCCCCAGCCACCTGTGGCATGGTGGCCCTTATAATCGGCATGTGCAGAAAGCGGTAGAGCGAGCCAAGCGGCAGCAACTCCGGCCAGTAAGGTGGCTTTTCCTGCCTTCACACGGACTCTCTTTCTTTGGCATTGTTTTCCTTGTCAGCTTCACTGAGCTGTTTATACCACTGGGGATGGTGGCTTTCGGCAAAATCACGAGGTACCCAGCCGTTGAACATGGAACGGAGCAGGGGCCAGGACCAGGGGACGACCGCAGCCAGCAGTACGTGGAAGAAGAACAGCACCAGCATCATCAGGGCTGACAGATCATGAATCCAGGTCATGGCAGAGAGCAGACTGCTGGGTATCCCCATGAAACGGGGGGCAAGCTTGATAAATCCAGTCAGGATCAGCAGGGCCGCAAACAGGACAATGGGTACAAAGGCCAGCCGTTCCGAGCCATCGTACTTGTCCGGCCGCACGGTTTTTTGGGTTAAGCCGAAGATATGGGCGTAATGGGTGATCCCCTCAATAAGTGATCCCTTGTCCGGCATGTGTTCACGAAAACGCCAGGGCGAGAGAATGGTGTTGGACAGCCAGAAAAATCCACCAAACACAAAGAGCAGGGCGCCTAAAAAATGGAGATCCATCATCTGTGACGCTCCGGCCGGGCCTGCAACCAGGCGGGGGATAAAAAAGAACCCCAGGGCAACACCACTGATCAGCAGCAGGGTACAGCCCGCGGCATGGGTCCAGTGACTGAGCCGGGCCGCCCCGTCATGGCGCCAGACCCGCTGTCCCTTAATGAAAGGATCGACCCGTTGCCAGTACGCCCCCAGCAGCAGGCCGCAGAATGCTGCCAGAAAGATAACCCACCACAGGTTGTCAAAGAGGAAGGGAGTGTGGTGTCCCGCTTCTCCCTGCATGTCTGCTGTTGCTGCGGCCGTAATACCTGGAACCAGTAAAAGGGCTATTACAAGAGCAGAACCTTTGTGTCGTACACCCATAGTTCAATCTCCCTGAAAGTATGGTAAAGCATGTTCATGGCATTGATTTAAAGAATGAAAATAATACCATATTTCTTTTCAAAAAATCTGTCTATCCGATTTGTGCAAATATAATGCAGACAGCTCGGAAAAGTGGAGCAATTCAGCGGGGAAAGAGGCAGCAGGGAAGGGGAGCGTACGTAGAGACGCAGCTGTGCGGAAAAGATTATTACAGGGGAAGCTCTCTGCTTCGTTCAACGGTTACACTGGGAAGTTCGTCAAAGAGCTGTCTGTACTGCTGGGAAAAACGGCCAAGATGGCAAAAACCCCAAGCCATGGCAACGTCGGAGATGGTTGATGCCGGGGGCAGCTTGCGCAACTCTCTAGATACACCGTTCAGGGCCATAGTTCGTGCATATTGCATGGGTGTTATGCCGTATCGTTCCTTGAAACCAAGGTGCAGCGAACGGACGGAACAGCCAAGGAGACTGCAGAGTTGTTCAACATTCAGGTTCCGGCGCAGGTGTTTTCGGATGAGTTGCTCAGCTTTCCAGGCAATTTTTCTTCGGTTGGGACATTTGTGTTTTTCTCCATCCTGCGGGCGAATGGAGAGTATGAGCCTTTCGATAAGCTGTTTTTCCAGCAGCTCATGCCGACCGGTTGCAGGTGGATATGGGCCGTTTTTCAGGGTGTGCATCAGGGTTGACACCATTTGAACAAGGTGTGTCTGGTTCTGTCTGCTGATGCGTACCCGCTGTAATCGTATCAGGAAGGCAAAGGGACGACCGGTCAACGAAACAGCCTCTTGGTCCAACAGGGCAGCGTCGACGACAACAGTAACATAGTTCACGCCTCCGGCAGCATGAGTGTCGAACTCTTCTCCCGACTGTATGGCTGGGCAGTCCTCCGCCTCCATTCGTCCGCCACAGCAGTATAGTGGGGATGGATCCAGGAGGATGGGCAGGGAAACCGCATAGGTGCCCCGGCAGATGCTGCCCCGTTCATGGGTGCCGATATGGTGGGTAATATTGCTGAGCTGGAGATTTTGGGTGTGAACAATGTCCACGCTGATCCGGTAGTTACCTGGTGCCAGTTGGAGATGTTCAATGTCCCATCCCGCAGCTTTTTCCTGAAATTCATCAGGACTATGGCAGGTGAGCAGGGTTTGGAAGGTTGGGTCAAACAAATAATTCATACAAAAATGTAAAATCGATTCTTTTTTGATTACATCACCGAGCTATCGTTGCTCTGTTTGCCATTTTTTGTCAAGAACAAACACTGATAGAGTTGACACCTCTTTGACCTGTTGCTAAAATTAAAGTGTACTTTTGGAATATACAGGAGGTTTGTATGAAATTACAGTATATATTTTATGCCGTTGCCCTTGTGTTGATTGTCACGCCGCTGCAGGCTGCCGTTGGCGGTAGTAATCAGACGTCTGTCAAGGAGCAGGTTGGCTCTTCGTTCAGTGGTACGCAGCTTTCTGCTGAAGAACAAGAGTGGTTTGAAGTCTTTCAGGAGGGAACGTTTTTTGCCCGGGGATGGCGGGAAATAACTGATGATATTCTTGCGGAAACGCCGCCGGAACTTCAGGAGAAACAACGCATTGCCTTGGCAAAATTAGGGCGAAAAATTGGGTATGAATGGAGCAAGGATAATACTGTTCGGAAAATTGATACCAATATGCTGCAGAAATGGGGGAAGTTGCTGCAAAATACTGCTGGAGAAAATCCTCAGCAGTTGAAAGAAGTTATCGCAGAAATTGATCAAAAGGTTGGGTTGCTGCTGAACTGACCCCTCTACGTTCGAATATACGAAAAGCCCCGCCTGTATTGTCTGCCGGCGGGGCTTTTTTATTTCATCCGTCAGCCTCAATGAGGTCTAGAAGAATACAATATTACAGGGTGACGATTTTATGGCGGATCGCATATTTGACCAGCCCGGCTACTGAGTGAATGTCCAACTTGGACATAATATTTTTGCGGTGGGTGTCGACCGTGCTTGCGGAAATACAGAGTTTGGCGGCAATTTCCTGATTGGTCATACCTTCGGCCACGATCTGCAGGATTTCCCGCTCACGCTCTGTGAGAATATTACCGGAGGTATCTGATTGTA
>CAZQKF010000231.1:0-4481 GCA_964593645.1 uncultured Desulfobulbus sp. | reverse complement strand
ACCGAGCTTGCCACCATGCTCGGCCTGGCCGTCAATCTGCCCGAAAAGGATCAGAATATTCTCCGCCAGGCCGCCCAGTTCCATGATGTAGGCAAACTGGTCATTGATCTCTCCTGTATCCAGAAACCGGGCAAACTCTCTGAAGAAGAATGGGGTTTGATCAAGCGCCACCCGGCTGTGGGCGACAGTATTATGGAACCCCTGGCCTTTATGGATAAAGAACGTTTTATCATCCGCCATCACCACGAACGCCTTGACGGTCGCGGCTACCCGGACGGCATCGGCGGTGATGAAATTGATACCCTCACCAGGATTATCACCATTGCAGACAGTTTTGATGCCATGACCTCTCGCAGAAATTATCGGACAAACATGACAATGGACGAGGCGTTGAGTGAGCTTCGCCGCTGCAGCACAACCCAGTTTGATCCTGAACTGGTGGAAATATTTGCCGGCCTTGTTCTTTCATCCAACCCGAAGTATAAAGGGACAGCTTTTTTTCAGGCCTGACTTTCCAAACCATTCACCAGCAGTCTCTGCTCTCTACAAAGCCTGTTTAACTACAGGTTTTCTGCAGACTGCACAACATGCTCTACTCTATATGAAAATTACCCAACAAGAGGTGGAAAACGTTGCCCGCCTGGCCCGGCTCGACCTGGGCAAAGAAGAAGTCGACCAGATGACCCGGCAGCTGGATACCATCCTCAGCTACGTGGCCAAGCTTGATGAACTCGATACCGACGGGATCGAGGTGACAACCCATACCCAGAGCGTGACCAACGCCTTTCGCGACGATGAGGTGCGGAAATCACTGCCCCGGGAAAAGGCGTTGGCCAACGGCCCGAAACAAAACGGCGAGGCCTTTGTCGTACCAAAAATTATCACCTGAAATGTAACAGATCTTTGGTTGTTACAACATTAAACTGCCACATGAATAGTTACCTTAAAATTCCATGAATATACAAGACGTTACTTTACAACAGGCCCGGCAGTATTTGAAGAGCGGCGATATCACCTCTGCGGCCCTGACCGAGTCAACACTGGCGCGTATTGACCAGGTGGAGGGAACCGTCAAGGCCTTCCTCAGCCTGCATGCAGACCAGGCCCTGGCTGCTGCCGAGCAGGCTGATAAACAACTGCAGGCCGGCAAAGGTGGCCTGCTCTGCGGCCTGCCCCTGGCGGTGAAAGATGTGCTCTGTACAGCAGATATGCCCACGACCTGCGGTTCTAAAATTCTGGATGGTTTTATTCCGCCCTATGATGCTGCAGTTATTGAACAGCTGCGGACAGCAGACTCCGTGCTGCTGGGTAAGCTGGCCATGGACGAGTTTGCCATGGGCTCCACCAGTGAAAACTGCGCCTACCAGACCCCGGAAAACCCATGGAAGCCCGGCTATGTTGCCGGCGGCTCCAGCGGCGGTTCTGCAGCCTCGGTGGCGGCCGGTGAATGTCTGGCTTCGTTAGGTTCGGATACGGGCGGTTCCATCCGCCAGCCCGCATCGCTGTGCGGCGTGGTAGGCATGAAACCCACCTATGGCCGGGTATCGCGCTACGGGCTGGTGGCCTTTGCCTCATCTCTTGATCAGATCGGGCCGCTGACCAAAGACGTGGCAGACTGCGCCCTGATGATGAACGTCATTGCCGGACACGATGGTCGAGATTCCACCTCCATCAAGTGCGAAGTGCCCGATTACAGCGCGGCCCTGCAAAACGGTATGCGGGGTGTCCGGGTTGGTATACCTCGGGAGTACTTTGGCGAGGGTCTTGATCCTGAGGTGGAACAGGCAGTTCGCAGCGGTATTGCCATGCTCAAGGATGCCGGAGCTGAAATTGTCGAGGTCTCCCTGCCCCATACTGAATACTGCGTGGCAGTCTACTACCTGATTGCCCCGGCAGAAGCCAGCTCCAACCTGGCCCGATATGACGGTGTGCGTTACGGTTTTCGCGACCAGGATGCAGACAGCCTGATCGATATGTACAAGCAAAGCCGATCCCAGGGATTTGGCGACGAGGTCAAGCGACGAATTTTAATCGGTACCTATGCCCTGTCATCGGGTTATTATGATGCCTATTACAAAAAGGCCTCGCAGGTACGGACGCTTATCAAGGACGATTTTGACACGGCATTCAGCCAGTGTGACCTAGTTGTCTCCCCTGTTACACCAACACCGGCCTGGAAAATCGGTGCCAATGCTGATGATCCGCTGGCTCTGTATTTATCCGATATCCTGACGATTTCCGCCAACCTGGCAGGCATTCCCGGTATATCCGTACCCTGCGGCTTTTCCGGCGACGGCCTGCCCATAGGCATCCAGATGCAGGCCACGCACTTTAACGAGGAAATTCTGCTCCGCGCCGCCTGGAACCTTGAGCAGCGTGCCGGGGTGAAAGAGAAACGACCAATATTATAACCAAAATTGAACCACGGATGGACACGGATTTACACGGATAGGTTTCGCTCATTACTGTTAAAGGAATCCAATTGTAGGAGCCCGGCCCTCCGGGCGATAAGCAGGATTTCGCCCGGAGGGCAAGGCTCCTACAGCATCGATGTTTGCAGCTCCGTGTCCGTTTGTGGTTCTCATCCCCTTATATCCCATGAAACTGACCATTCCCCAGCATATTGCCGACATTGTCCCCTACCCGCCCGGAAAGCCCCAGGATGAACTTGAGCGCGAATACGGCATCACCGAATCCATTAAACTGGCCTCCAATGAAAACTCCTGGGGGCCGTCACCCAAGGCGGTGGCGGCCATTCAAGATATGCTTACCGGCCTGCACCGCTATCCTGATGGTTCGAGCTATTACCTGACCGAGGCATTAGCTAAGTGGACCGGGGCGGCTCCGGAAGAAATAGTGCTCGGCAACGGCTCAAACGAGGTGATTGAATTCCTGGTCAAGGCGTTTGTGGAAAAGGGTGATGAGGTTATTACCAGTCATCCCTCGTTTCTCATGTACCAGAAATTTGTCCAGGTACGCGGCGGCAAAAACATTGTTCTTGAATTGCGGGATATGCAGCATGACCTGGAGGCGATTGCGGCAGCCGTCACCGACCGTACCCGGCTGATCTTTGTGGATAATCCCAATAATCCCTGTGCCACCCTGATTACCAAAGAGCAGTTTGCCGAATTTTTAGGCAAGCTGCCGGAATCAGTCATTGTGGTGCTGGATGAGGCCTATGTGGATTTTGTTGAGCCGGAGGAGCGCATTGACGTGCTCAACCTGATCGCCCGTCCGGACGGTATTCCTGCAGTTGTTGCCCTGCGCACCTTTTCCAAGGCGTTCGGCCTGGCCGGCCTGCGGGTAGGATTTGGCATCATGCACAAAGATATCTCCTCCCTGCTGCACCGGGTACGGCAGCCGTTTAACATCAATCTGCCCGGTCAGATAGGGGCGCTTGCTGCACTGGCCGATCAGGACCATTACGACAAGACCATGAATGGTACCCGGGATGGCCGCACATGGCTGTCCAGAGAGGTTGCAAAGCTTGGATGCAGGGCGTATCCGTCCTCTACCAACTTTTTTCTTATTGATGTGCAGGGCGATGCCACTAAATTGTACGAGGCCATGCTGTACAAAGGCGTGATTGTCCGCTCCATGAGGGCCTACGGCTACCCGAACTTTGTCCGCATCACCGTGGGAACCGGGGAAGAAAACAGTCGCTTTATTGCTGCTTTGCGCGACTGCCTGCAGGAACTTGCCTATGTCTGAAAGAGGAGAGGGGCAGCAAGAAATCGTCACCATTGACGGCCCGTCCGGGGTGGGTAAATCCACGGTCAGCCGCAGGGTCGCGGCAGAACTCGGCTACACCTACCTCGATACCGGGGCCATGTACCGGGCAGTGGCTTACGGCTGCAGCAAGGCTGGAGTTGATACGGCCGACAGCGCCGCTGTGACGCCGTTGCTGGACAGGATGGAGATTGCCCTTCTGCCGCCGGAGCCGGATGAAGATGACGTGCGTGTTCTTCTGAACAATGAAGATATCAGTGGCGCGATCCGCACTTCGGAAATGGGCATGCTGGCCTCAGGGGTATCTGCTCTGCCGGTTGTCCGAAAAAAGTTGACAGCACTGCAGCGGAACATGGGACACAAAGGCCGCCTGGTTGCCGAAGGCCGGGATACCGGTACGGTTGTCTTTCCCGGGGCAGCCTGGAAATTTTTTCTTGATGCCGCTCCGGAAGAACGGGCCGGACGCCGGGTGGAACAGCTGCGGGCAAAGGGTGAGCAGGTGGACGAACAGGAACTCCTGGCCCAGATCATAAAACGTGACCGGGACGATCGGGAACGTACCATTGCTCCACTGTGCAAGGCAGACGATGCAGTGGTTATCGACTCCTCACACCTGAATGTTGACGAGGTTGTGGCCTTGATGCTGGCGAAAATTCGAGGTTGATTGCTGTTTCAGAAGAGTTTGCGCCATTTTTTCCCGGCAAGGGCGCCGCTCATGCACGTGATCTCATAATTACGGGTACAGGGGTAGG
>CAZQKF010000230.1:0-4512 GCA_964593645.1 uncultured Desulfobulbus sp. | reverse complement strand
CTTTTCAGCGTCACTGACCCGGACGCCGCCGAAGCCGAGAAACCCGCCCTCCTTGGCCGCATTTGCCGCCTTGACACCAAGATCATACAGCCATTGCCTGATCTCAGCACTTTCCTCAGGTGTTGCCTTGAGTTTCAGGATATCGGCGGCCTGCTTCAGAATAGCTGCCGTTGTCTGTTGAATAGCCTCGGTGTCTTTCCGGTCAAAATTAATTCTGGCCCGGGCAACAGTCTCTTTGTTTGTAAACTCGGCAAGCAGGGAGGCAAGCAGCTCACTGTTGCTCTCTTTCTCTTTTTGTAAGATACCGGCGGATATGGCCATGGCCTCTTTCATGCAGCCGATGACAAAGTTTTTGTCTGCGGTCATGATGTAGAGGCCGACAGCGGCCGGGGCCTGCAGCAGGGGCTGCCACTCTTCTGCAGTAAAATAAGCTTTTGTTGTCATGGCTTCACATCTGCTGTCGGCATCCAGCAGTAGGGATCAAGGTCGTTGAAGATATCATTGCCAAACCCGTAGCTGACAGCCAGGCAGCCGCCGCAGACCGGCCGAATGTTACACTTGCTGCAGGCAGAGGAGCCTGCCCGGTATCTGCGGGCCTCTTTGCCGTGGTAGATATCGTGCAGGCTGGTCTCAAACATGTTGCCGATATGTGAGGGCAGTTTCCGGCAGGCATGAACCTCGCCGTCCGGGAGCAGGGAGACAAAGTTGAAGGCGGCGCCGCAGCCGTAACCGGCGCAGCCGCCGAGATAGGGCTGGGCCTGCTTGTGGCGCAGGATGTTGAAAAAATTATCCTTTAAGCTCATGCAGGGATTGGTCCCGGCTGCCTCGGCATACTGCTCAAGAAAGGCGGGAAATTCATCCACAGGTGCAGAGGCAAGGGCTGCGCCTTCGCCCACCATGGCCAGCCGGTTAAAGGTAAACAGATCCACCCGGTCGTGCAGGGCTTCTGCAAGATCAAGTACCTCGCCCATGTTAAGCCGGGTCAGGGTGAGCATGACCATGGAGTAGATATCAAGTTCTTTCAGCAGGTCCAGGAAGGCAAAGATGCGCTCATAATGGCCCTCGCCCCGGATATAGTCGTTATGCTCCTGCAGTCCCTCCAGGCTGACCTGGTAGAATTCGGGCTTCTGGATGGCCAGCATCTCTTCAATGCGGTGGCGCGGCATGGGATTACCCAGCACGGCAAGCATGAACCCGCGTTCGGCGGCGGCCTGGTACAATTCGATAAAATGGGGGTAGAGCAGGGGGTTGCCGCCGGTAAAGGTGACTTGAGTAAAGACGTTATGGGCCTGGCAGAAGTCGTACAGATCGTCCAGGATTTTTATGCCCTGGTCAAGTTCCATGGTGGCTCGGTCGCTGCGGTCGTAACAGTGGCGGCAGTGCAGGTCGCAGACCTGGGTGATATGCCATTGCAGGGTAAAGGTGGGCGAGGAAAACCAGGAGGGATCCGTGATTGCACCGCGGGGAAAATCCGTTGCGCGGACAATCTTTGACTTGGGTGCAATCAGCAGGCCGCGGGCAACGGCTGCATAGAGAATATCATCAATGACACCGACACTTACCCCGCCTTCCTGAGCTGCCTGCTTGGAGTCGATCTCCTCGTTGACCAGTTTCAGAGCCAGCAGATCATGGCCGCCGGCAGGGATAATCTGGACTCCAGAGGTGCCGGGTTTTGTAAAAACCAGGATATTGTCCTCGCCCTGTTCCGGTACGGTTTTGGGGTCCAGCAGGATGTCGATAAGGTTTTTCCAGCGAACGGGAATTAGTTCCAGAGTGGGGTTGATCTGCCGTTTTTCCAGGGCTTCAGCCGGCTTGTCGGTGGTGTTTTCCACCCGGTACCTGGCCCGTTCTACGGCTGCCAGATCGGGAAGAAACGGATAGCCTGCATAGAGATCTGAATTATTGCCTAAAAATTCAGGCAGTCCCATGGGGTCGTCAAGCTGAGGAGATGCGGCAAGCAGGCGCGCACTGATCGGGTAAATGGTTGTAAGTTCAGCTGGGGTCGAGTGTGCCAATGGAGATCCTCCGTACAGGCCAAATAAATAAGGCCGGCATCCCAACTGGATACCGGCCTTGTACTACTTAAGCATAGTTTTTGTGCAGGATGCATCGAAACTATGTCATCGGTTGTTTGAACTTAACAACCCTCAATAACCTTCTTGACTTTTTTCTTTGCAGAGTCTGTAGCCGTATCGGTTACGTCTTTTGCTGCATTTTTTGCAGCATCAGTGACTTCTTCAGTTGCTGATTTAGCTTCATCTGTAGCAGCGCTCACGGCGCTGTCTTTAGTTCCGCCTCAGCCACTTCCTGCGGCTGTCTTTACTTCGTCAGTGCTACCTGCACTGGGCTTTGTTCCGCTTCAGCCGCTTCCGGATGCATGTGCTCCCGGAATGCTGATGCCGCCGGCACTGATAAGTGCGGCTACGCCCAGGCCGGCAAGGAGTTTTTTCATGTCCTTGCTTTTCATAGGTGTCCTCCTGTGAGGGTTGATGAATGGATGTAGAGAGAGTATCGGTAAATCCAATATCTCTACACTTACTAATGTTAAAATTCTATAGGAACAGGCCCTGTCTGTCAAGATAAATGAGAAGTTTTCCTGAATGGGTTCTTGCAACGGGGAACGGCAGGCTGTTTTGCAAAATGGTAGTTTGATCATGTCGGCAGAGATTGAACCAGGAAAGAAATGTTTATCATTTGCAACTTCCATTCATGTTACATAGAATATAATAACGTCTCTTGTTTCCCTTGAATTTTGACCTGAGCAGCTAGGCGAAAACATGATGTCCAGATAAAGGATTATGCAGGAATGAATTTTGGTTTGCAAAGAACAGTCGCCAGTGAGCTGACCTTGTGGTTGAGTGCCATCACCACGATTTTGGCTGTTGTCATCGGCCTGTCCTATTATTTTTATTCTTCCCATGCAGTGACCCATGAGCTTGTGAGGGAGGCGGATCGTACCGCAGAGGAGCTTTCCCGGGTTCTCATTGCCCCGCTGTATAATTTTGATCAGGCAGCTGCCCGGGCAGTTGCTGAAATATATTTATCCTCTGGAAGGGTAAGTGGTATTGCCATTACAGCAGAGGGAATGGATGAGGTGTTTAATAATCTGTCTTCGGTTTCGTCTTCTCTGCCCTTGATTAAGCGTGATATCTCACGTAAGGATCTTTTGCTCGGATCCATGGTACTTGCCTTTAGCGATCGCCCGGTGCTGGAGGCAAAAAAACGAGCGGTCAGAATGACGCTGGTGAGTATTGTCCTGATTCTTCTGCTCTACATGCTGTCCCTGCGTTTTATTCTCCGCCGTATCTTGGTGGATCCCCTAACTGGAGTGGGTGAGCGTCTGCAGGATATTGCCGACGATTTTTCCGGCGACCATATGGATCCGGTGCCCCAGCAGGATTTAAACATCATTATAACTGCTGCCAATAAGCTATCCGGTGAGATTGCAGAGCGAACCAGAACGTTGAGAGAAAACGAAAGAAACTATCGCGAAATTTATAATGCCACCAGTGATGCCATTTTTATCCATGATATCAGTGACGGCAGCATTGTTGATGTCAACCAGACCATGCTGGATATGTTCGGCTATACAAGGAAGGAGGTTATGGCTGTTGGGCTTGGCGCACTCAGCCAGGGTGAATCCCCTTATGGTGAAGAGGAAATAAAGGTTATGCTCGGCAGAACTCTGCAGGAAGGGCCGCAGGTCTTTAAATGGATGGCCAGAAGAAAAGACAGGAGTCTGTTTCCGGTCGAAGTCTCCCTGAAGATGACCCATATTAGCGAGCAGCAGGTTCTGTTGGCCCTGGTTCGTGATATATCCAGCCGAGAACAGCTGGAAGAACAGCTGCGCCATTCTCAGAAAATGGAGGCCATCGGTACCCTGGCTGGTGGTATAGCTCATGACTTTAATAATATCTTGACTGCTATCCTTGGCTACGCAGAGCTGGCCCAGATGAAGGTGGTGAAAAATTCAGAACTACAGGCTGATCTGCAACAGGTCGAACAGGCTTCGCTTCGGGCCCGGGAACTGGTGAAGCAAATTTTGACCTTCAGCCGCAAACAGCAGCAGAAAAAAGAGGTGCTGCTGCTGGCCTCTGTTGTGGGTGAGGCCGTAAATTTGCTGCGTTCCTCTATCCCGGTGACGGTGGACATCAAACAGAGCCTGGATTCGCAGGCCCGGGTGGAAGTAGATTCCGGCCAGATTCACCAGGTCATCATGAATCTCTGTACTAATGGGTACCAGTCCATGCCGGACTGTTCCGGAACGCTGATTGTTTCGGTTCTGGACATGGTTGTAAAGGAGCAGGACAATTCCCCGGGAGTCGTTGACCTGGAGCCTGGCAAATATGCCGTCATTGAAATACGTGATGACGGCGCAGGTATGGATGAAGACACCAGAAACAAGATGTTTGAGCCCTATTTTACCACCAAGGGGGTTGAAAACGGCACAGGGCTTGGCCTGGCCGTTGTGCATGGTATTATCAAGAGTCACCAAGGCTGGATGACGGTTCA
>CAZQKF010000229.1:0-4512 GCA_964593645.1 uncultured Desulfobulbus sp. | reverse complement strand
GACTGACCCTGCTCATGCAACAGCAAGATAATGCAGTCGAGCACGCCGGAGCAGACATCTTTGTTGCCGCCCTGGGAGAGGCAGCCATAGAATATAGTGCTCCCCTTGTTCACCAGCTGCGTAAACTCGGCCTGCAGGTGGCAATGGATTATGCCAACCGAAGCCTCAAGGCCCAGATGAAACAGGCCGGCAGGGTCAATGCCCGCTATACCCTGATCATCGGTGACCAGGAGCTGGAACAACAGGAAGGTGTCTTGCGCAATATGGAGAACAAGGAGCAGGTGCCTTTTGCACTTTCAGGGGAGATAGAGATACTGGGCAAACAGCTGTGTGATCGGCTGAGCTTATAACAGCGAATATCCAATATCGAACAGGGAATATCGAATAATGAAGTTTTTTGCTTCTGCGGTTTTGCATTCCTGGAAACATCGATAATCGTTTTAACAAAACTACCACCGGTATACCCGGTTCTGGAGTAGACATAATGGATTCAATGGAAGCGCTGCGGCGCACACATAACTGTAGTCAACTTGGCAGCGACAACCTGGATCAGGAGGTTACCCTCATGGGTTGGGTGCTCCGGCGTCGCGACCATGGCGGGGTTATTTTTATAGATCTTCGTGATCGCTGGGGTATTACCCAGGTTGTTTTTAACCCGGAGATTAATCCAGATGTCCATGACAAGGCGCACCAGGTACGTTCCGAGTGGGTGCTTGCCGTCAAGGGCAAGGTCGAACGCCGCCCTGGTGACATGGCCAACCCCAAGCTGAAAACTGGTGAGATCGAGATCCTGGTCAGTGAGCTGGCCATCTTAAACACCAGCGAAACCCCGCCCTTTCCCCTTGATGAGGAGGCTGAGGTCTCAGATAATCTCCGCCTCCAGTACCGCTATCTGGACCTGCGTCGTCCGGAAATGGCAGACAAACTGATCATGCGCCACAAGGCGGTGCAGGCGGTACGGAGTTACTTAAGCGACAACAACTTCCTGGAAATCGAAACCCCGATGCTCACCCGTTCTACACCGGAAGGGGCCCGGGATTATCTTGTGCCCAGCCGGGTCAATGCGGGTAAATTTTATGCCCTGCCCCAGTCACCGCAGCTCTTTAAGCAGATGCTGATGATGTCGGGCATGGATCGATATTTCCAGGTCGTCAAATGCTTCCGTGATGAAGACCTGCGCTCTGACCGCCAGCCTGAATTTACCCAGATCGATATGGAACTCAGCTTTGAAGATGAAGACGCAATCATCGAAGTCACCGAGGGGATGATCAAAGATGTCTTCAAAAAAACCCGAGGCATTGAGTTGGAGCCACCCTTTAAACGGATGCAGTATGACGAGGCCATGGCTCGTTTTGGTACGGACCGACCCGATACCCGTTTTAACTTTGAGCTGATTGACTTGACCGAAACCCTGCGCGGCTGCGGGTTCAAGGTGTTCAACTCCATCATCGACAAGGGTGGCGCGGTCAAGGCCATCAACGCCAAGGGTTGTGCTGATTTTTCCCGTAAAGACCTGGACAACCTGACTGAATATGCGGCTCGTTTCGGGGCTAAGGGCATGGCCTGGATCAAGATCAAAGAGGATAAATGGCAGTCGCCCATCACTAAATTTTTTAACGATGAAGAGATCGCAGCAATGGGCGAGACCCTGGAGGCCGAACCCGGCGACCTGATCCTGTTTGGTGCCGATGACACCGCAACCGTTAACCAGGTGCTGGCTGAACTGCGCCTGGACCTGGCTCGCAGGCTGAACCTGGTTGATAAAAATACCTTCAACTTCCTGTGGATCACCGACTTTCCATTGGTGGAATACGACAACGACCGCAAACGCTACACTGCAGTGCATCATCCGTTTACCGCCCCCTTTGACGAACACCTGGATATGCTGGAAACGGATCCGGGCAAGGTCAAAAGCCGGGCCTATGACCTGGTCTTAAACGGCAATGAGATCGGCGGCGGATCTATCCGTATTCACAATCCCAAAGTACAGGCACGGGTTCTCAAGACCCTGGGTATTGACGAACAAGAGGCCAATGATAAATTCGGTTTTCTACTCCAGGCCCTTAAATTCGGTGCCCCGCCCCACGGCGGCATTGCCTTTGGTGTGGATCGGCTGCTCATGATCCTTACCGGTTCTGATTCCATCCGCGACGTGATTGCCTTCCCGAAAACCCAGAAGGCCACCTGTCCGCTCACTGAAGCCCCCGCCTCGGTGGCCAGGAAGCAACTCACTGAACTGCATTTGCGGCCGGATTGGAAAGAGGACTGATCCGTCCATACAGTCAACAATAAAAAATCCCCTGCCGGTGTGTCCGGCAGGGGATTTTTTGTTTGAGCCATACAAACTCTTCACAATAAGAGCGTTGTTCTCATCTTAATCGACCACCTGAAATCCGGCCTTACTAACCGCAGCCTTTATAACATCCATATCTGCACTGCCGTCAAACGTTACCTCACCTTTATCGAGATCGACCTCGGCATTGGAAATACCGTCAATACCCTCAAGTGCTTTTTTAGTTGAGCCGGCACAATGTTGACACTTCATGCCCTCTACTTTTACAGTTGCCATACTGTTCTCCTGTTTGGTTACCGGCTGAAGATATCAATCAACGCCGGATCTTTTCAATAACTGCAGAGGTGGAAAGCTGATGGGCAAAGACAATTCGCTCCACTCTGCCTCCTGCCGCCTTGACTTCGGCTGCACCTGCAATTTCCTCTTCAGCCCAGTCTGCGCCTTTGACCAATACATCGGGCAGCAGCCGGGAAATCAACTTCCAGGGTGTATCCTCATCAAAAATAACTACAAAATCCACACAACCCAGAGCGGCCAGCACCCGGGCTCGATCTAACTCGCTGTTGACCGGCCTGGAATCGCCTTTTAAGGCGCGTACGGAACTATCAGAATTCAGACCGATCACCAGACAGTCACCGTAACGACGGGCCTGTTCAAGATAATCGACATGGCCTGCATGCAGCAAATCAAAGCAACCGTTTGTAAAGACCACCTTACTGCCCTGGTTGCGGATCATGGCCAATTGCTCTGCAAGCTGCTCAAGCCCGACAATTTTTGACGAGTCATTGCCCGACCAGCTCCGTTCACCGCCGGTGCAGAAACGTTTACGTACGGTTTCCAGTTCCTCTTCAGCCAGCCTGCTACTGATCACCTCGGGTTTTTCTCCTGCCTGAACAAGGAGTTGGCCGACGGGGTCAACGATCATGGAATGACCGGCCAGTTCCCCGGCACCACTGGGCCCACAGCCATTGCAAGCCGCAACAAAAACCTGATTTTCTACAGCCCGGGCCTTGACCAGCAGCTGCCAGTGATCCAGTCGTACTTTGGGCCATTGGGCGGAAACAACGAGCAGCCGACAACCGGCAAAGGTCTGGGCCCGGCTGATCTCGGGAAAACGCAGATCATAACAGACCAGAGCGCCCAGCGGGCCAAATGGAGTTGCAATGGACTGCGGATCATGGCCAGGCTGCAGATATTCGTCTTCCTGCCAGAAGCTGAAGAGGTGGTGCTTTTGATATTTGTCGACCACACCTTTCGGCCCGACCAGAAACAGGGTATTACCGGGCCGCCCGGAATTTCTTTTTTCCAGCAGTGAACCGGCAAGCCAGAGAGTATGTTCCGCAGCTATCTGCTGCAATGCAGCAAGTATCTGCGGCGTTTGCTCGGCAAGTTGATCAACACGTGGATAATCAAAGCCCGTCGCCCAGAGTTCAGGCAGGACAACCAGGGTATCGGCCGCTAACTGCTGCGCAGACAACAGTTGTTTACACTGCTTGAGATTGGCCGCAACATCACCGGTCTTAATGGTCATCTGCAGACAGGCTGCCCCGGGGAATAGAGCCATCAGCCTGCCGGCCTCAGCAACGCCTGCTCAGCAAGGGCACCAACAGATACAGAACGCAGCAGGCCGTCTTCATACAGTCGGACAATGTGATCATCATCCTGCAACCCCTCGAGACGATCTTTGCAGTCGGAAACAGTACCCAGTAACCCTATTGCCCGGGCAGCAAGGCCCCGTACCGTACCGTCGCCGGAGTCAAGATAGGGCGGCAAATCTTGCGCCATACCCTTGGCCAACACCAATTCCCTTTGGGAAATCACCAGCCTACCTGCGCCCCACAACAGTCCCTGCTGCAGGATTTCATGTTCCAGAAAATTGCCGTCTTGGAACAGTTCCTCGCCATCTTCACGCATGTAGGAAATCAACATGTGCACATATTCATGGGCCAATCCGTCATGCAGGCTCATAATTTCGGCCATGGTTTCAGGCGCACCCCATCCGATACCGCCGGACTCATCGTTTAAGCTCCAGAGCAGACGGCGCATGATCAACCTTCCCTCTTCCATATCCTTATCGGCCAGCCGTGAAACCATCGTACCCATGGCGCTGACCGCGTGCCAGCGAACCTGTTCATCACTGCGGCAGATGCCGGCGAACAGCGCATTGACCACAGCCTTGGCCGACAGCCGGGAAAGCTCTGCCACAATGGTGTCCAGAT
>CAZQKF010000228.1:0-4531 GCA_964593645.1 uncultured Desulfobulbus sp. | reverse complement strand
AGCGAGAGCCTGTAATTGTTTTTATCACCATAAAGACGATGGCTATGGCAGTCAGCATGCCGAAAAGCGTTGTAGACATTGTTCAATTCCTCTCAGGGGTTCTCTAGTCCTGAGCCTGAACCCGCTTTTTCAACTCGGCAAGTTCCTGCTCTACAGTATCCTCAGCTGCAAGATCGGCAAACTCGTCTTTAAGCGGGCGTTCCCGGCCCAGATCAAACGACTCGACCTGACCTTCAAGTTCATCCATCTTGCGCTCAATGTGCTCAAAGCGACTCATGGCCTCATGGATGCGGTCATCAGAAAGCGATTCCCGGGTCTTCACTCTGGAGGTGGCCGTATCATGGCGCATCTGCAAGGCCTTCCGACGCTCCTTGGCTTCAGTCAGCTTGGCCTGCAGTCTGCCGATATCCTCATTAAGCTGCTCAAGCCGGCCGTCAATCTCCAACGACTCGGCCGCAAGGCGGTCTATCAACTCCTGCAGGGCCGCTCTCTCAGAAAGTGCTGCCCGGGCAAGGTCTTCACGATCCCGGCGTACTGCAAGTTCAGCCTTCTCTGACCAACCTTGTGCCTCAAAGCGCAATCTGTCAAGGCGGCGCTGGATCGTTTTCCGGTCGGCAATGTTTTTGGCTGCCGTGGTGCGAACCTCAACCAGGGTATCCTCCATCTCCTGGATAACCAGCCGGATAATCTTTTCCGGATTTTCCGCCTTTTCAAGCATTGCGTTGATGTTGGAAGAGACAATATCGTTAAAACGTGAAAAAATACCCATGCTGTTACTCCTCTGTGTTATTCGTCCTGCCGAGGCAGGTTTTTTGTTTATGTTTGCCTGGTATATTTCACAAACTGTGCCAGACGGACTGTATCACAGATAAGGTCTTAATTTTACTTACTATTACAGGGATCCCCCACATTGCTCCGAACAACCACACGGTAACGATATTGACTAATATTTATCAAATTAGTATACTAATTAGTAAATTTAACCATATTACAAATGTGCATTCCCGCGCAGAGCACGGAAACGAAAGCGGCAAGAGTGCTTCAACCTATCCACGATCCCTGTACCAAGTATACAAAAAATGCCTACTCCAACGATTATCGGACAATCGCCTGCCTTTCTGGAAACCCTGGACCATGTATCCCGGGCAGCGCCCCTGCACCGACCTGTAGTGATTGCCGGAGAACGGGGAACCGGCAAGGAGTTAATTGCCGATCGGCTCCATTATCTGTCACCACGCTGGAACCAGCCATTTCTCAAGATTAACTGTGCTGCCCTGCCGGAGAGCCTATTAGAGAGTGAGCTGTTCGGCCATGAGGCAGGTTCCTTTACCGGCGCAGACAGGCGGCATACAGGGCGTTTTGAACGGGCCGGGGCAGGCACACTGTTTCTCGATGAGATCGCCTCCATGTCGCCCAGACTGCAGGAAAAACTACTGCGCATTATCGAGTACGGAGAATTTGAACGGGTGGGCGGCTCAGAGACACTGCACAGCCTGGCCCGGATCATAAGTGCAGCCAACCGGGATTTGCCTTCACTGGCCAGACAGGGAAACTTTCGGGCCGACCTGCTGGACCGGCTGGCCTTTGACGTTATCACCTTGCCGCCCCTGCGCAGACGACAAGACGATATTGTATTGCTGGCCGAGCATTTTGGTCTGAACATGACTAAAGAGATGCGACGATCTTTTTTTGCCGGGTTCAGCGCGCAGACAACAGCTCAACTTACCGAGTATTCCTGGCCGGGCAATATACGGGAACTCAAAAGTGTGGTTGAACGGGCAGTGTACCACAGCAGCGAGGGGGCGATTATCACCTCTATCATCTTTGATCCGTTTACCTCTCCCTTTAAACTTGCAAACAAAAAAGTAAGCAAACCTGAACAAAACAGCATACCCTCCCCGGTCAACCGTCCCACACCCAAAGATTTCAAAGCTCATATCCGGTCAGCTGAACAACAAATTCTCAAACAGGCTCTGCAGGAAAATAAATATAACCAACGCAGAACAGCAGAAGCCCTGTCCCTCAGCTATCACCAGCTGCGCGGCTATTTAAAAAAATATAAAATCAATACCTGAACCGAACCCACTACCCCTTGACCTAACGGGTGCCTGCACTTACTGTTACCCCTAATGACTCTGCAAGACAACATACCCGGCCCATCTGTTGTTACTGCTTTTCCCGACCAGGAGAACGAATGGATCATCGTGGCCCAGGGCGGCCAGGAGTATTTACAGAACTGCTCTCTGGTGTTCAGCGCAGTCAATATTGAGCACAGAGTTGTTCCGGCCGAAAGCGTGGTTCTAGTCAGAGACAAGGAGAGTACGCGAGCACTCTCTGAGCTACAGGCCTTTACAGAAGAAAACCGTAACTGGCCGCCGCCGCCCAATTACGCACGGCCAATGCCCAGAACCGATAATCCCCCCACCCTACTGATGATCGGGGGCCTGATTGTCTTCTATATTATGACCGGGCCGTGGTTTTCCGAAAACCCCTGGTTTCAGGCCGGAGCCATTGACAGTAACAAAATTCTAGAACAGGGCCAGTGGTGGCGCCTTGTTACTGCGCTAACCCTGCATGCGGATCAGATGCATTTGGTGGGCAACTGCGTGGTCGGCGGCTTTATGGTGCATCTGCTCTGTAAGACGACCGGCTATGGAACCGGTTGGCTGACGCTGATTTTGTCCGGCGCGGCGGGCAATCTGTTCAATATAGCCCTGCGTAAGACTCCCCATTATTCGGTGGGCTTTTCCACGGCCATCTTTGCAGCCATAGGTATTTTCTGCGGTCTGCAGCTCGCTGCGCGCAAGTCCACAATTATTCGCCAGCTGATCCTGCCGCTTGGCGCCGGTATAGGCCTGCTGGCCATGCTGGGTAGCGAGGGCAAGCAAACCGACTTGGGAGCACACCTGTTTGGGTTCGGCAGCGGCCTTGCCTGCGGCGTGCTGCTGCAGTTAAGCCATCTGGATCAACAAGCCGATAACCGCGGCCTGCAGCAGGTTCTTTTCAGCCTTGCCCTGATCCTGATTTTCTGCTGCTGGCTGCTGGCGTGAGGGGCAGACTAAAACAACAGGACAAAAAAATACTTGTAAGCAGTACCATTACCGTCTTTAATAGACGCTACAAATAATGTTTTTGAGAAATATTTTTTCTCAAACATCAATAACATAAACTACCCTAAGGACATATCCATGCCCATGAATGAACAGCCCCCGTGGGGGCAGAAAAAGAAACCCTCCACTCCAGAGGATTTCCTGACCGCCCTGATCCAGAAGATCAGGGACTCTTTTACCGGTCAGGACAACGGCAGCAAACCTTCACCTGATGGTGAAAATCCACAGCCCGGTAATGAGCCCAACTTTCTGGCCGGAGTCGGCAAGGTAGCTGCAATTATTATTGCTGTAGTCCTGTTCCAGATCATCTACTCGGCCTTTTACACCATTGAGCCCGGTGAGCAGGGTATTGTCATGCGATTTGGCAAGTATACCCGTACCACCCAGCCCGGTCTCCACTTTAAGATTCCCTATGTGGAGGACATGGTCAAGGTTGATGTGGAGAATGTCCGTAAGGAAGAATTTGGATTTCGTACCAGAACACCAGGCAAGAACACCGTGTTCAACAAGCGCGGTTTTGACATGGAATCTCTGATGCTCACCGGTGATAAAAATGTTATCACCGTAGACTGGATTGTTCAGTACAAAGTCAGTGATCCGGTCAACTTTCTCTTCAAAGTGCGAAATGTACCTCAGGCAGTCCATGATAATTCAGAGACTGTCGTCCGGCGAATCGTCGGCAACATGGACTTTGACTATGTCCTGAGTAACCGTGAAATCCTAGCCGGCATGGCCAAGCGGGAACTTCAGCACGACCTGGACAAACTGGAGTGCGGCGTCACCCTGGTCACCCTGCAGTTGCTGGATATCAACCCGCCCGAAACGGTCAAACCCGCCTTTAACGAGGTCAACGAGGCTGACCAGGACATGAAACGGTTGGTCAATGAAGCTGAGGAGACCTATAACCGGGTCATCCCCAAGGCTCGTGGTTCGGCCAAGCAGATCATTGAAGAATCCCACGGGTATGCTGTACAGCGCATTAACCGAGCCAAAGGTGAAACCAATCGTTTCAACGCCATTGTTGCTGAATACCTCAATGCCAAAGAGGTAACTAGACGCCGTATGTACCTTGAAGCCATGCAGGAAATCCTGCCGAGCGTTGACCACGTCTATGTCATGGAAAAAGGTGGGCAGAACGTGCTCCCCTTTCTTGATCTGACCGGCAAAGGCAATCCACTGACCGACAAAAAGTCTAACGAATAACAGGATAAATATACAATATGAAACAGGTAATACAGATTTTTTCCCTTGTGCTTGTTGCCGTCATCTTTGCCACGGTCTGGGATGGATTCTATATCCTGCCCGAAGGCAAGCAGGCGGTCATTACTCAGTTTGGTGCTCCTGTGGGCAAGCCCATCAGCGCAGCAGGGCTCAAGATGAAAACCCCGTTTATCCAGAACGTGCAGTTCTTTGAAAAACGT
>CAZQKF010000227.1:0-4532 GCA_964593645.1 uncultured Desulfobulbus sp. | reverse complement strand
GTATAGGTCGTTGACGCAACATCACCACCGGTTCCTGTCCAGTTGGTATGAAAAAATTCACCCCTTGGCCGGTCAAGCCGCTCATAGGTATGGGCGCCAAAATAATCCCGCTGGGCCTGGAGCAGGTTTGCCGGCAGCCTGACACTGCGGTACCCATCAAAAAAACTCAACCCGGAACTCATTGCCGGTACAGGTATCCCCAGCTGCGCTGCCAGGGCAACTACTCTGCGCCAGCCGCCCTGGCTTTTTTGGACAGCCTTGCTGAAAAAATCATCCAGCAGCAAATTTTCCAGCTTCGGATTTTCGTCATAGGCCTGCTTGATATTGTCAAGGAAAGCACTACGGATAATACAGCCGCCCCGCCACATCAGCGCAATAGCGCCATAATTCAAATTCCACGAATGCTGTTCAGCCGCCTGCCGCATGAGCATGTATCCCTGAGCATACGAAATAATTTTAGCCCCGTACAGCCCGTCATGAATATCATCAACTGCTTTCTTTCTGTCACCGTCAAATTGACGTTCCGGGCCTGCAAGAACAGCAGAGCTTTCAATTCGCTCTTCTTTGATTGCTGAGAGAAAACGGGCAAAAACAGCCTCACCAATCAATGTCAGCGGCACACCCATTTCCAGGGCACTGATCCCTGTCCACTTTCCTGTCCCCTTCTGCCCGGCCGTATCAAGTATTGTATCAATGAGCGGTAAGCCGTCCTTATCTTTGTAACCGAGAATATGGGTTGTTATCTCAATCAGGTACGAATCCAGCACACCTTTGTTCCAACGCGCAAAGATCGCCTGCATATCATCGGCACCAAACCTCAGGACCCGGTGCAAAAAATCATAGGCCTCGCAGATCAACTGCATGTCACCGTACTCAATGCCGTTGTGCACCATTTTAACATAATGACCGGCGCCGCCATCCCCTACCCATGCACAGCAGGGCTTGCCGTTGACCCGGGCGGCAATGGCCTGAAATATCCCCTTCACATGCGGCCAGGCCGCAGGATTACCACCCGGCATAATGGAAGGACCGATTCGAGCACCCTCTTCACCTCCGGAAATACCTGTGCCAATATACAAAATCCCTTTATCAGCCAGTGCCTGGGTACGCCGCTCCGTATCGGTATACAGCGAATTGCCACCGTCTATTATAATATCTCCCTCTTCAAGCAGGGGTACCAGTTTATCAATAAAGGCATCAACGACTGTGCCTGCTTTAACCATTAGCATAACCCGACGCGGGCGCTTTAACGTACTGACCAACTCCTTAATAGAATGGGTGGCGATAACATCGGTTCCCAGGGCCGGCCCGGCCAGAAACGCATCAACCTTTGCAACTGTACGATTAAAAACAGCTGTGGTAAAACCATGATCGTTGATATTTAAAACAAGATTCTGCCCCATTACCGCCAGACCGATCAAACCGATATCTGCTTGTGCCATAATGCGTCCCCTCTTGCTGAAGTAAAAAATGTCTTAAATGAGTAGAGATTTTGCAAAAAAAATTATGATTCCGTTCACCTGAGAATACATAAAATAACATTCAACACCTTGACTATTCAGACCAGACGAAGAATCTTATAATAAATATAGGCGAGTGCAGGGCGCGAGGGAAGATAAAAGTGCACTGCAAAATACTCTGGGGGAAGTCGTTATGCGCGAGGCATTATTTTATACGGTTGACAAAGAGGGAAACATCACCTGTACTCTGTGTAGCCATCATTGCCATATCAAGCAAGGCAGGCGTGGTCTTTGCGGAGTCCGGGAGAACCAAAACGGAAGGTTGAACAGTCTGGTATACGGCCGTCTGGTCTCGGAAAACAGCGACCCCATAGAAAAAAAACCTCTGTTTCACTTCCTGCCCGGAAGTAGATCCTATTCCATAGCAACTGTGGGCTGCAACTTCCATTGTCTGCACTGTCAAAACTCTGCAATCTCGCAGTTTCCCCACCTGCACGATGGAGGAATCAGCGGTCGGGAACGGACAGCTGAAGCCATCGTCGAAGCTGCGGTTCAGGCGCAGTGTGCAAGCATCAGCTACACCTATGTGGAGCCGACAATTTTCTATGAATTTGCCTATGACTGCGCACGGCCTGCCCACAAGCAGAAGCTGAAAAACGTCTTTGTCAGTAACGGCTTCATGACTCCAGAGGTAACGCGCCACCTGGCACCGATTCTTGACGGCATTAACATTGACATCAAGGCCTTTACCGATGATTTCTACACTAAGGTATGCAAAGGCCGATTACAGCCGGTACTGGACACTGTCCAGCTGATGCACCAACTTGGGGTGTGGGTTGAAGTAACCACCCTGCTCATCCCGGGCCTGAATGATTCGCCGGAAGAACTCCGAGATATCGCCCGATTCATCAAAAGTGTTGATCCAGGAATCCCCTGGCATGTAACTGCCTTTTACCCTACCTACAAACTCACCGACCGCCCCCCAACCCCGATAGAAACTCTGCGCACGGCCCGTAATATCGGTTTAGAAGAAGGCCTGCACTATGTCTACGAAGGAAATATTCCCGGCAAGGGCGGTGAGAACACCTATTGCCCAGCCTGCGGCACAGAGCTCATCACTCGGTTTGGATTCAGTATTCAACACAACAGGCTAACAGCAGGTTGCTGCTCCAACTGCGGCAAGAAAATTGACGGTATCTGGAGTTAAGTTCTCTGAGTACACAGCCGGGTTGTACAGGAATCTCTGTTCAACCGGGATTAATCGAGATAGGAACAGCAGTAGTCTGTTATGGTATGTATTTTAATACCGAACTTGGAGTTGGCCGGTACTTCAAAGGACTCACCGCCCTTAATCTGCTGCCAGCTGTCTGAACCCGGCAATAGGATCTCCAGGTCGCCGCTGGTTATCTCCATCAGTTCTTTCTTTTCCGTGCCAAACTCGTACTCGCCCGGCTGCATAATGCCGAGGGTTTTCATGGTTCCGTCGGCAAAGATGAGGGTACGGCTTGTCACTTGGCCCTCAAAGTAAATATTGGCCTCTTTGATAACAGTCACGTTGCTGAATTCAGCCATTGCTTACTCCTCTATATAAAAAAAGCGATGGTGTCCCGGCCGGGATACCATCGCTTAGTTCATCAAACGAATTATTTGTTTACGCCAGTGCTCTATCTAAAGACTTGGCCATCTTGGTGGTGATAACCTCGTCAATATGATCCCTGGTCCAGACAGCGTCTTTACGGACTGCCTTAGAGGCATTACCGAAACTGATCCGTACTTTCTGACTTGAAACCACTTCCAGTGCCTTTCCCAGCCGTTCTTTGACCTCTTCCGGACTCAGGCCTTCAGCCTGTCCCAGCGGGCCGAGCTCTTTCATCTGCTCGGTAAACTGTGTTATCAGTTCAACAAAACGGGGGGCCTCGGCAGCGGATGCCCACTGGAGGTCATAACGTTCTTTGCGGATACCCACTTCTTCCAGCACCTTTCTGACCAGTGCGTCTGCGCCCATTGCATCGTAATTACCAACCTGGTAATGGCATTCGCCAAGTTGTCAGCCGCCGGTAAATATGCCGTCTGCACCCTCAATGAAGCCGCGCAGGATAAAGGCCGGATCAACCCGACCGGTACACATAACCCGGATAGTCCGCAGGTTAGGCGGATACTGGAACCGGGACACTCCGGCCGCATCAGCTGCTGCATAACAGCACCAGTTGCAGAGAAAGCCCAGAATCTTGGGATTAAAATCTTCGCTCATTCAAAATACCTCGTAACAGTTTCAATCGCCCGGTGGGCCGGGCTCCTACACTGGTATACACAATTTTACCTGCACCATTAGTGCGATATACGCACCAATGATTTTACGCCGCCTCAGCTGCTTCTTTTTCCTTCACACCGCCAAAAGCAATGATCTGATCGGTTATCTGTTCGTTGGTAAAGCCGCCCATGGAAATTGCAAAAGTCGGACAATGGCTGGAACAGATACCGCAGGCCTTACACGAGGCGGCAATGGTGTGCGCCTTACGTTTCTTGCCCATCTTGATCATCTCAATGGCACCAAACGGACAGAGACTTGCACACAGACTGCAGCCTATACAGGTGTCCTGGTCCACATGGGAGACAATGGGATCAACCGATACATTGCCCTTGACCAGCGGGATAGCGGCTTTTGCCGCAGCAGCCTGGGCCTGGGCAATGGTCTCATCCATGGGTTTGGGACCATGGGCCAGACCGCAGACATAGACACCAGACACCGGCAACTCAACCGGACGCAGTTTAACATGGGCCTCAAGGAAGAACTTGTCATCAGTGAGCGGTGCCTTAATCAGCTTGCTCAGCTCATCAGTGCCGTCCGGCACAATACCCACAGACAGGGCAACAAGATCCGGGGTAAGATCCATCTCTTCCTGCATCAGTTCGTCAAAAAACTTCACATGCAGGCGACGACTCTTCTCGTAGACCTCGGGTTTTTTATCCACTTCATAGGGTATAAAGATTACCCCTTTGAGCCGTGCCTCACGGTACGCATCCTCGGCATAGCCGTAGGTCCGCATGTCGCGATACAGGACAATAACCTGG
>CAZQKF010000226.1:0-4535 GCA_964593645.1 uncultured Desulfobulbus sp. | reverse complement strand
TACTTTCAGAGGCAAAAATTGCCGAAATTGTCAAGCGTACCCAGACCGGTGGCATTGAGATTGTCAATCATCTGAAGACCGGCAGTGCCTTTTACACGCCGGGTTTGGCTGCGGTTGAGATGGCAGAAGCCGTTCTTACCGACAGTCACCGGGTAATGCCCTGTGCCGCCTATCTGGAAGGAGAGTTTGGTATCTCCGGTTATTTTCTCGGGGTACCCATTGTCCTGGGTGAAAATGGTGTGGAGCGCATTATTGAGTTTAAGCTCACCGAGGAAGAAATTGCTGCACTGGCCGGATCTGTAAAGGCGGTTGCCAAACAGATGGAAGCAACCGGTTTATAAGAGAGAAAGACAGGATCCTCGTGCTGCGATTTTGCCGCAGATGAGCCCCTGCCGTTTCCGGATTCTTGATGGCGAGCCATGAGACCATAGCCCTGCAGCAGGTGCTGCAGGGCCTCACCCGGAAAAAACTCAGCCCTCTGGATTGTTTTGCCAAGGGAAGTTTGACCGAACGGGTTATCGCCCTTGCCCTTGGCGAAGAACCGTCGCCCGGTGTACAGGGGGCTGACAGGCAGTGGCAGCAGCTGGTCGACGGGCTGCAGAATTTTGATGTTTCCGATCTCAAGGTTGTTGTGCTCGGCGGTGGTACCGGGCTATCCAATATTGTCGGGGGGGACTCGCGCCGGCCCGAATGGAGCAGCACCCCTTTTACCGGTCTGAAAGAGGTATTTCCCCGGCTCCATTCTATTGTCTGTGTAACCGATGACGGCGGCTCAACCGGAGAGATGCTTAAGGATTTTCCTCTGGTTGCCCTGGGTGATCTTCGCCATGTCCTGCTCTCTTCAGTCTGCAGTAGAGTCCTTAAAGACAGCTATCAACTTGACGATCAGGCAGCGTTTGCCACAGCCGGCGGGCTGCATACTCTTTTTAATTATCGTTTTATTACACGCCCGACTTCCAGCAGCCAACTGCTGACGGATTGCGGGCTAAACATGGCGCAGTTTCCCGAGCCTCTTGCCGGGTATTTATCCGGACTTGTTGAACGCCTGTTTGCTGATGTTCGTATGGATGCCGCCCTGCAGCGGCCCCAATGTCTGGGCAACCTACTGCTGGCTGCTGCCATCTACGGCAAACTGCCTGTAGAACTCTCATCGGTTGAACTTGCCGCTGTCCCGAAGCTGGTCGATACTGCAACAATTGCCGGAATTTCAGAACTTTCCGCCTGTATCGGTGCAGGTTCTCGTGCCGTTCTGCCCTGTACGACAACTGCAGCCCAGCTGCAGGTGCTGTATGCAAACGGGGTACTGGTGACCAGTGAGTGCAAATCGGGATCAGCCCGGCGCGGCTACCCTGTAGACCGGGTTATGGTCGAGTTTTCAGGTGAACCGCAGTTGCCGGCTGATGTTACCGATCTTCTTTGTACCGCAGACATCATCATCATGGCGCCGGGCAGTCTGTACACCTCAATTATTCCGATTCTCCAAGTTCCTGGTCTGGCAGATCTTATCCGAAGCAATACCTCAGCCTTGAAACTGCTGATTGCTAACATCTGGGTGCAGAAGGGAGAAACAGACGCCACCCGGGACGCACCGGAACGTAAATTTCATGTCTCTGATCTTATTCTTGCCTATGACCGCAATATCTCCGGCGGTATCCAGGATCTGTGCACTCATGTCCTGACCCTGGATCTGGCAGATATTCCAGGTTCCGTGCTCCAGAACTATGCCATTGAGGCAAAGGAGCCGATCTACCTCGATCGCAGCAGGGTACGTGAGCTTGGTCTGGAACCGGTGGATGCGTATATCTTTTCCCGTGAACTGCTGCAGCAGCGTAATGTTATCCAGCATGACCCGGATTCTCTGGCCCTGGTACTGCAGGCCCTGTGCGGGTTGAGGGCCAGTGGATTTTTAGCGGATTCTGCAGGCAGAGGCGGGCTGCCCTTTTCCATGAAATTTGCCGCCCAGGTCAACCCGGAAAGCACGGTCCCCTGCAGCCGGTATGAAGAGATCACCAGGCAGATCGACGCCCTGGACTTTACATATCTTACCTCGGAGACCAGGCAGAGCAGGGCCATGTTGGTGGACAAACGCCGACACCTGGTTGAGTGTATAACTGAAATTATCTGGCATCATCCGGATATCCATCCGGATCATTTCAACTTTATCCGTGGCATCTGCCTGATTGATACCGGCTGTTGGAAACGGTGCCAGGAATGGGACAATGTTTTTTCTTTTTTTGATCCTGAAGATGGGTGTATAAAAATACGCCGTGATCAGTTAGGTGAGCTTAATCGCCTTGAAATGGCATTTCTTGTTGGGCTGGGCCAATCTCTGCTGGGTAACTATGCCGAGCAAAAACGCCTTGAAGATGTATCGTTTAAAGGGGAGAAGGTCGGCCGGATTTACTGTCTGCAGGTTCGGAACGCCGGCCGATTGAACGGATTCTTCACCGCGAATGAGATTGATGCGTACCTACAGCTCTGCCGCATGTACTCCTCTTTATGCCAGCCGCAACTGTACACCAGAGTGGTGAATGGTGAAGAGGGCTTTACGCCGCCAGGCTTGCTGTTTGGCCTGCTCTTTGCCTGGTATCTTGATAATCGCTTTGCCCCTAATATTGATTACAAGATGTCAATAATGAAAAGTGAGCTCTCTTATCTTATTCCGGAACAGGTCAGGATTGTGGGCAGAAGAGAACGGTTGATTCGTTTTTTCAGGGAAACAGTATTTCGCAGGCGGTTGCCCAGGGTCAGGTTGTCGCCTTGATGCACCTCAGGAAGAGCAGTTATAACCAGCAGGAAATGTAACAGGCACTTTTATGGTAAAATTACAGACCGATGGCCGGGATTGGCAATGCACCTTTGATGCCCTGACCGAACCCGTTATTATTTTAGACCTGGATCGGGTGATTGTCAGGGCAAATATTGCTGCCTATGAGCTGCTGTCTTCCGGCCATGATGATCTTCTCGGTAAAAAGTGCTACCAGCTTTTTGTGGACAGTCCCTCACCCTGTACGGATTGCCCGTTAGAAGTGGTGCAGGAACGCGGACACAGTTACCGGCTTGAAGTTGACCGGCCGTATCTCGGCAAAAGCCTCCGGGTGACTTGTGCGCCCATGTACAAGGGGGATGAGCTGATAGGCTATGTTCATTCCGCAGTTGATATTACCCAGCAGAGAAGCCTCGAAAAACAGTTGGTTCAGGCGCAAAAGATGGAAGCCATTGCCACTCTTGCAGGTGGAATTGCCCATGATTTTAATAATATTCTGGGGGCCATACTCGGTAACGCAGATCTGCTGCTCTATCGGTTAGCCGATGCAGACAGTGAGACAGGGGAGGGGAATGCACTTGGCAATGATGATATTCGGGAGCATCTCGCGGCAATCCAGAAAGCGGGGTTGCGGGCCAAAGATTTAGTCGGCCAGATCCTTGATTTCAGCCGACAGACCTCTTCCTGCCGAAGAAATGTCTGTATTACTCCCATGGTGAAAGAGGCGGTCAAACTGCTGAGATCCTCGTTGCCGGCAACCATTGCGCTTCATGCCGATATTAATGCAACTGTCGGCCATGTATTTGCCGATCCAACCCAGGTGCACCAGATCCTGATGAACCTCTGTACAAACGCGGTGGAGGCCCTGAAAAATCGGCATGGACGAATTGATATTTCCCTGCAGGAAAAGAAAATCGGCGGCCCCGAGGGAGAGCCGGCAACGGCTGATTTGAAAAATGGTGAATATATTGTGCTGTCAGTCCGGGATACCGGCTGCGGCATGAGCGAAGACGTCATGGAACGTATGTATGAGCCTTTTTTTACCACCCGTGAGGTCGGCGAGGGGACAGGGATGGGGCTTGCCGTACTGCACGGCATTGTCACTGCCCATAATGCAACCATTGATGTCAGCTCGGAGCCGGGAAAGGGAACGATTTTTTCCGTATATTTTCCCAAGATCAAAGGCTGGGAGGACAGTGATGCGCTTGATCCTGCAACCAACCTGCCCATTGGCACGGAAACCATTGTTTTTGTGGATGATGATGAAGATATTGTAAAAATGCACACTGAGATGTTAGAGTATCTTGGTTATACAATTATTCCGGCAACCAGCGGTGAACAGGTCCTGGCCGATCTCAAAAACCATTTGCAGGAAGTGGATATGGTTATTACAGATCTGACCATGCCCAATATGACCGGACTTGAGCTTTCAGCCGAGATCAGGAAAATTCGAAGAGATCTTCCGGTGATCCTCTGTTCCGGGTATACGGAACCGGTTGCCGATTTGACAGCCCGGCAGGCCGGAATAAGTAAATTTCTAGCTAAACCTTTTGATATGAAAGCACTTGCCGTAACTATTCGACAGGTACTTTTTGAGCAGCAGTAACTGATGAGAATCTTAGTAATTGACGATGATGAACAGATGCGCGATCTGCTGCAGCAGACCATGCAGTGGGCCGGTTATGAGGTTATGGTCGCGGAAAACGGCCGCCTGGGGCAGCAATGTTTTGAAGCGCAGCCCACGGATTTGATCATTACCGACCTGATC
>CAZQKF010000225.1:0-4553 GCA_964593645.1 uncultured Desulfobulbus sp. | reverse complement strand
GAGTACGGGGTCAAGGCAACCATTGGCGATCCCCAGCCCATGGATGGTGTCGAGTTTGCCTATGTCCTCAATATCGGACGCTGCATCGGCTGTCGCCGCTGTGTATACGCCTGCATGGAGGAGAACAACCAGTCCCGGGATCCGCAGATTCAGTACATTCGAGTGATGAAATTAAAAAAGGGCTCCATTGACCTGGAGACCTCCACCCATGATTATCCGGAAAAAGAGGCGGCAGATCCCGATTATTTTTATATGCCGGTTCAGTGCCAGCAATGCCGCAACCCTCCCTGCGTCAAGGTCTGTCCGGTCAAGGCAACCTGGAAGGAAAAAGACGGCATCATCGTGGTCGATTACAACTGGTGTATCGGCTGCCGTTACTGTGAGGCCGCCTGTCCCTACCATGCCCGCCGTTTCAACTGGGCCAAGCCCAAACTGAGTAAAGAAGATCTTAACCCGGACATGGCCTATCTCTCCAACCGGCCGAGGATGCTCGGAGTGATGGAAAAATGTACCTTCTGTCTCCAGCGGACGAGAAAGGGGCGCTACCCGGCCTGTCTGGAGGTTTGTCCCACCGGTGCCCGTAAGTTCGGCAATATCCGTGACAAGGAATCCGAAGTACGCAAGATCGTAGAAAATGAGCGGGTCTTTGTCCTCAAGCAGGAGCTCGGAACCTTGCCCAAGTTTTACTATGTCTTTGCCAAGTAGATAGAGAACCACGGATGAACACGGAGAGACAGGGCTTGAAACCCCTGAACCTTGAACCTTGAACCCTGAACTTTGAACCGTATTAATTATGATTAAATTTTTTATCCACGGCTTCACCTCCACCTTCAGCGGCAGTAAGACCTATTGGATCTGGGTTACCTTTCTGCTGGCCGTTTCCCTGCTTGGTCTCAACGCCTGGGCCAGACAGCTGGCCCATGGTCTGGCCACCACCGGTATGGGCGACGAGGTCTCCTGGGGTATGTATATCGCCAACTTCGTCTTCTTAGTCGGTATGGCCGCTGCAGCTGTTATGATGGTTATTCCGGCCTATATCTTCAAAGACCACGAGATGCATAAGGTGGTCATCTTAAGTGAGCTGTTTGCCATTGCCGCCATGGTGATGTGTATTTTGTTTGTAACCATCGACGTGGGGCGGCCCGATCGGCTCTGGCATATGCTGCCGGTTCTTGGTTTTTTCCATTTTCCCGGTTCCATGCTGACCTGGGATGTCATGGTGTTAAACGGTTATCTTGTCTTAAACCTCTATGTCTGTTTTTACGTACTCTATACAAAATTTCAGGGTAGAACTCCCAGGCCTGCTCTGTATGTACCGGTTGTATTTTTAGCCATTGCCTGGGCCTTTTCCATCCATACGACCACCGCCTTTCTCTTTCAGGGACTGGGTGGGCGGCCGTTCTGGAATTCCGGCCTGATTGCGCCTCGTTTCCTGGCCTCGGCCTTTGCCGCCGGACCGTCGTTTATGATTCTGGTTTTTCTCTTTCTCAAGAAAAGCGGCGCTATTTCCTTTGAACAGAAGGTGATTGATCGTATCCGGGTGATCGTGACAGTCAGTCTGTTGATCAATATCTTTTTTGCCGGATCGGAATTTTTTGCAGAATTTTATTCCCAGTCCAAGCATGTGGTTCATTTCAGTCACCTGTTTGGTCTGCATGGTGAGTCCATGCTGGCCCCCTGGATCTGGACGGCCCTGGCGCTCAATGTAGTGGCAGCTCTCATGCTGCTCTCTCCGCTGCGTAAGAACCAGAACGTACTCATTGTCTGCTGCATGATGATCATCGCAGGCATCTGGACTGAAAAGGGGCTGGGCTTTGTTATTCCCGCCTTTATTCCCTCCACCCTGGGGGATTTTGTTCAGTATGTACCCTCGGCGAATGAGTTATTGATTTGTGTGGGCGTCTGGGCCTTTGGCCTGCTGCTCTACACATTGATGTTAAAGGGGGCTCTGCCGATTTTGGAAAATGCGGAGTCTCACTGATTTGGAACAAAGAGGCATGGTCTGTTGTTGTGACAGGCTGAGAGGATTTGCTGTTTAAAAAGGAGGAAGTAAAGAAATGGCAAGTAAAAAGATGTACTGTACGCTGGCTGTCGGCATTTTCTTTGCCGCTGGTTCAGCCGCCTATGCTGCAGGCGGATGTTCCACCCAGGAATGTCACCAGGGCATAGCCGACATTAAACCCGCAGATCATCAGATGATGAAAACCATTAAGATGAATGGTGCTCAGCATGGTGATAAAGCCGGTTGTGTCATGTGTCATGGTGGTAATCCCAAGGCCACCAAAAAGGAGGAAGCCCATAAGGGCATTCCGGCAACACTGAAGATGGCGCCGGGTCCCAAGGATTTCTATCCGGATCCCAGTTCCATCTGGGTTGCCGAGAACACCTGTGGTGCCTGTCATCCCGGCTATGTCTACCGGACCAAGATATCTTTGATGAATACCGAGGCCGGTAAGATCCAGGGTAACCTGCACACCTGGGGCTTTGAAGAGGTCCAGAACTACAAGGTACCCTACGGCAACTATGATACCGAGGACATCGACGGTCAGGAGCCCCTGTCCGGAACCGATGCCTACAAGGCGTACATGAAAAAGCAGATTGCCATGTACCCGGATCAGTATCCCACCAGCTTAAAGCAGCTGCCTTCCGCCACCATGGAAGAGATCAATGCCGACCCCAAAAAGGCCGGTCTCACCTACCAGCGTCAGGAGTGTCAGCGCTGTCACATTGGTGTGCGTGGTCGGGAGAAACGCGGTGATTACCGTGGGCTGGGCTGTTCGTCCTGTCATGTCATGTACGGTAACGAAGGCCTGTACGAGGGCAATGACAAAACCATTGATAAGACCAAGTCCGGCCACATGCTCAAGCATGAGATCGTGGGTACCCGCAAGACCGGTGGTATTCCGGTTGAGTCGTGTAACTCCTGTCATAACCGTGGTAAACGGATCGGTGTTTCGTATCAGGGGCTGATGGAGTTCCCCTACGGATCTCCCTTTGACAAAAACGGCAAGATCCAGTCCAAACTGCATACCAAACGCTACCTGTTTATCTCCGATGATCTCCATCATCAGGTACAGAGTCGTGAAGGTAATCCCAAGGGCGGCCTGCTCTGCCAGGATTGCCATACCTCCATTGATGTCCATGGCGACGGTAACATCCATGGTACCACCATGGGCCAGGTTGAGATCGAGTGTACCGACTGTCATGGTCGTCCGGACAAGTATCCCTGGGAGCTTCCTGTGGGCTACGGCGACGAGTCGGGTAAGGAACTTGATCCTGCAGCGCGTGGTGTTGCCACCGAGCGTTTGATTCCGGGCCAGCAGTTTGGTGCCAAGTACGAGGCTGAAGACGGTTTTGTCCTGTCTGCCCGCGGTAACCCGCTGGGTAATGTTGTTCGGCGTGGCAACAAGGTCATTGTTCACTCTGCAACCGGTAATGACTTTGAGGTTCCGGTGCTCAAGACCCTGCAGACCGAGAAGAAGTGGAAGGATCCTTCTGCCGAAGTTGCCATGTCTGCTGTTGCAAAACATATGGATAAGATGGAATGTTATGCCTGCCATGCCTCCTGGGTTCCCCAGTGTTACGGCTGTCATGTTCAGGTCAACTTTGCCGACAAAGACGGCAAGCCGCGTCAGAACATTGACTGGGTTGCCTCGGGTAATGAGCAGAAGACAAACGGTCAGACCGCGGAATCCATTCTCGGTACCGGCGGCATCAAGTCCCCGGGTAAGGTTATGGAAAAACGCTCTTACCTGCGCTGGGAAGATCCGGTACTCGGAATCAACGGCGAAGGTCGTGTAACACCGCTGATGCCTGGTTGTCAGGTGACCTATACGGTTATCAACAGCGACGGCAAGACCATTGTTAATAATGAGATCGCCGACAGTCCGGATGAGGCTGCCCAGATCGGCCAGAAGCATGTACCGCTTGCCATTGATATGGCACCTGTTCAGCCGCATACGGCCCAGCGTAAGGCCAGGACCTGTGAGTCCTGTCATACCAATCCCAAGGTTGCCGGTTTTGGTCTCGGCGATGGAACCTTTGGTATTCGCCAGAACGAGAATATCGTGGAAGATCTGATGGATGCCAAGACCGGGAAGCCGATTCCGAAGAACTACAAGGTTCAGATCCCGGCTATCCCCAAACTTGACTTTGACTGGTCCAAGATTGTTGATCGTGACGGAACCCAGGTTGCCACGGTTGGTACCCATTGGCCGCTGTCACGTGCCTTTAACAAGAAAGAGCTGGATAACTTCATGCGTGCCGGTACCTGTATGGGCTGCCATAGCAACATGACGGAGACCGAGCTCTGGAAGAAAGTTTCCACCGAAGGCACCATTGATCCGGCCACCCATCTGAAGATGATGAACAAGATGATCAAGCAGATGGCAAAAGATGGTGTTAAACCGGCTGAAGGCCTGAAAACAGCAGCGCCTGCCGCTAAAGAGTAAGCAAGGGTGCATGTAGAATAAAAAATATTTCGGAGTAATCCGATACCAACCTCCCCGTCACAGCAATTTATCGCTGTGACGGGCAGCAGTTTTCCTGCGATT
>CAZQKF010000224.1:0-4562 GCA_964593645.1 uncultured Desulfobulbus sp. | reverse complement strand
ATGTGACAGTTGAAAAAAAGCGGTTCCCGCTCCAGTTCTCCAGGGAAACGAAAAAACAGGTTGCCGCAGTCTGCCCCGGTTTGGGCGGCAGAGTCGTCTTCAAAGGGAGCTTCTGCGCCCAGGGAACAGAGGATGTCGGTCAGCAGGGCCGCCATTCGCCCCTCATGGCGCGAGGGGCTGTCTGTTTCGCAGAGCCGGGTAAAGGTCAGGGCCAGTCGTTCTTTATCTATATTCATATATACGGGGAGGGTGTGTCAGTGAGATTGCAAGAGAACCACGGCATGGGCGCTGATGCCCTCGCCCCGGCCGGTAAAACCCAGCTTCTCAGTGGTAGTGGCCTTGATGTTGATGTTATCCTCCGCAGTTTTGCAGGCTGCGGCGAGGTGAGTCTTCATGGCGGCCAGGTAGGGGGCCAGCTTCGGTTGCTGGCAGATTATGGTCAGGTCGCAGTTACCAAGCTGCATGTCTTGGGCGCGGGCCAACTCCATGACATGCTCAAGGAGTTTAATGCTGTCTGCACCTTGGTAGTTGTCGTCGCTGTCCGGGAAATGGCGACCGATATCACCTGCTCCCAGGGCGCCTAAAATCGCGTCCATCAGGGCGTGGGTTAGAACATCGGCATCCGAGTGACCGGCAAGGCCAAGGTGGTAGGGAATCTCTACCCCACCTAAGATAAGTTTGCGGTCCTCAACCAGTTGGTGCGCATCAAAACCGTGTCCGATTTTCATAGCTGTTTTCCCCTTTTGCAGCAGGCCGGAGGCCAGGGCAAGGTCATCAGGACGGGTAATCTTGATGTTTTGCTCGCTGCCCTCTATCACATGCACCTCAATAGCGGCATGTTCAAGCAGTGATGCCTCATCGGTGCCGATAAAATCCGTGGCAGCTGCGTGGGCAAAGGCCTGTTCTAGTAACTCCCGGCGCATGGCCTGCGGTGTCTGGGCCTGCCAGAGTCGGGTTCGGTCAACAGTACGGGTAATTATTGTCTGCTCCACCTCTTTCAAGGTGTCTTTGACCGGGACTGCGGCAATCACTGCCCCGTGTTTGTTGATTCCCTCAATGCAGCAGTCAATTACGGCAGGTGTGAGCATGGGGCGAGCCCCGTCATGCACCAGTATGCCGTAAAGATCAGCAGGCAGGGCGTTCAATCCGTTTTGCACGGATTGCTGACGAGTGTCGCCGCCAATGGTGAAAAGAAGCTGCTGTTGGTCTTGAGAAAAAAAATCCAGAATCTGTTTGCGAGCTGTGTCCAGATGCTCGGCAGGCAACACGACTGCAACAACGTCAATCGCGGGATGATCCAGAAAAATTTGGATCGTCCGGATCAGAATCGGTTCCCCGGCAAGTTCCAGAAACTGTTTCGGAACCGCCGTGCCCATTCTGCTGCCAAACCCGGCCGCCGGAAGAACAACGCCGATGGAAATCTTTTGCTTTACTGCTGTGGCCATTGCCTGCTCATACGCTTTTCAACCCTAAACGGTGGCAAAGTCGCTTCTTGCTGAAAAATGGGGTGGACTGTAAGCCGAATCCTGTACCTGCCAAGGCAGGCCATGATCATTTGACTGGGATGCCGGTCGCCCGGCACCTCGAGCAACCTACCCGGAGACTTCAGGCGGGCAGCCCTCAAACGTCTCCCTATTTGGTCTTGCACCCGGTGGGGTTTACCCTGCCTTTCACGTCACCATGAAAGCGGTGAGCTTTTACCTCGCCATTTCAACCTTACCTGTGAATGCACGCATTCCATCGGCGGTGTATTTTCTGTGGCACTTTCCTTTGGTTACCCAAAGTTCGCGTTACGAACCACCGTGCCCTGTGGTGTTCGGACTTTCCTCTCCGGCAAAACCGGAGCGATCATGCGTCCACCCCATTTTTCAGCAAGAAGAATCAGAGGGTTCAGGTTTTCTGCACAGGGCAATCAGCAGCAGAGTGGTTGAGCTCTCCCTGCCGGCTTGCCTCGTCACCTGACTTTTTCATCAATTCCCCGGTTGGCCAGCTCGTCGGCCCGTTTGTTTTGCGCCCTGGGAACGTGGTCAATGGTCCATCTGTCAAATTTTTGCAAAAATGCCTTTGCCTGATTAAACAGCGGCTTTAAACCGGCATTTTTAACCTTGTACTGTCCGGCAATCTGTCGGACGATGAGCTGGGAGTCCATATAGACGGCCAGCTGTGTGCACCCCAGTTCAAGGCCAGTTGCAAGACCGAGCAGCAGTGCCTCGTATTCAGCTGCATTATTGGTGCATTGTCCCAGATAGCGGCAGCGGGCTGCCAGCTCCTGATTGTCGCTGTCCAGCAGGACAATGCCTGCGCCTGCGTCACCTGGATTACCCCTGGATGCACCATCGGTGAACAGTTTGCAGGAAAGGCCGGTACGTGCTGTGGGTTCCTTAAACAGATTCTGTTGTCTTGAAACCGGTACGGCGAACTTCTTGTTCCCTGACAGAACGTCGCGTATCAACTGTGCCGAAATTTCCGGGAACACTGTCTCTAGAGCAGCGTCCGGCAGTTTTTCCGCCAAAGTCTTGACCAGTGCAGCCTTGGTAAGGCCGCTATTTTTTCTTGCCATTTCCTTCGTCTTCAGGTTCCTGGTAGTACAGGATACGCTGACAGGTGGGGCAGGAGAACATCTGGCCGCCCTTGCGTATTTCATTGTACTGCTGCGGCGGCATTGTCATGAAACAGCCCTGGCAGACACCGTCAATGACCGGTACCACGGCCAGGCCGTTGCGCTTTTTCAGCAGTTTTTTATACCGTTTCAGTCTGGAATCCTGAATGTCCTTGGTCAGTTTAGTATGTTTATTGAAAACGGTTTTACGGCGGGTGTTGAGTTTCTTCACCGCTGCTGCAACCTTGTCGGTCTCTTCGGCCAGCAGTTCCTGCTCGCCGCTGCAGACATTCTCAAGCTCTGCAGCTTCCGTTTCTGCCAGCTCAGCCTGCTCCATGGCCTGAAGAAGCTGCTCTTCCGTGTCTTTGATCAGCTTTTTGGCCTCCTCAATCTCTTTGAGCAGGGCCTGATGTTCGCGGCTGGTCTGCACCTGCATCATCTTGCTCTGGCGCTCTTTGATGCGGGTTCCGGCATCTTCATGGGCTGCCTTGATATCGCGCTGGCTCTGTTCAAACTGCTGCACTTTTTCCCGGCAGCGGCTGATTGCCGTTTCTTTATCAGCAATTGACTGCTCACGCTCGGTCAGCTCCAGCTGCTTTTCCTCAATAGCCTGGTCAAATCCCGACATTTCAGTGTCAAATGCCTGCAGGGCAATAAGTTTATCGATTTCTTCCTTCAATGGTATACTCCTTAGGGCTCAATTCCGGCCGAAGCTGTGCTCGGCTGTTGAATGTAAAAAAAGTTAGTGTGCCGCAATAAGTGTTAAAGGTGCATTCTGGCTGGCAGTATGTACCTGGATGTTCATGTCAGTACCCAGCTGCCGGTCGATCAACTGCTGCAGCGCCGGCACTGCAATATTTTCCGTGGCAAAGTGACCACCGTCAATAAGCCACAGGCCTGCCTCTTCAGCCCAGCGGGCAGCGGCATGCTTGATCTCGGCAGTAATAAAAACATCTGCGCCGCTTGCAAGTGCGTTTTCGGCAAAGTCGGAACAGGATCCCCCGCAGACTGCAACCCGGGAGACCAGTTCGGGTCGGGGCCCGGCTTCAAGTAACCATGGTGGCGCAATTGCCCTGTATATATCGGCAATAAAGGCATCTGCGGGTACTGGTTTCACCAGGTTGCCGATTCTGCCCAGTCCACAGCCGTCGCTGTTTTGTGCAGGCAGCAGCGGCCTGGCGTTCTTAACACCCATGGCCTGGGCCAGTACATCACTGACTCCGCCGACAGTTGCATCTAAATTAGTATGGCAGCCGATAACGCTAATATTATTCTGGAGCGCTGTGCTGATAAAGCGGCCAATCGGCTGATCCGTACGTAGGGTCTTCAAGGGGTGAAAAATGGCAGGATGGTGGGTGATTAAAAGCTCAGCGCCAAGAACTTGAGCCTGGTCGATCAGCTCAAAGGTGGGGTCAAGTCCAAGGAGGACGGTGGTGACCCGGTTGTCCGGTGCGCCGATGAGCAGGCCGACGTTATCCCACGTCTCGGCAAGGTCGTCAGCTGCAATATGTGTAAGAATGTTAAGTATATCCTGGACTGTTGTCACGGCTGCCGGGTACCAAAGAAAAAGAGGCACAACCCTTTAGGGATGTACCTCTTGTTCTGACGTTGTATCTGGAATCTGTCGTGTTCTGAAAACAGATAATCCTGAAGAATTATAATGTCGTTCAAAAGCTTGGTATTTCAGTAAAGGACAGTATTTACAATCATTTTGTCCTGTTGTCTGTTGGTGGGCCTACCAGGATTCGAACCTGGGACCGACCGGTTATGAGCCGGTGGCTCTAGCCAGCTGAGCTATAGGCCCGTAGAGTATAGCAAACTTTATATATTACCAATAAGGGAGTTTTGGTCAATAAAAAACAGACAAAAATAGGAAAAAATATGCAAATATGGACTTTTTATGCAGAGTGATGGAATCATATTGGCTGATGACTGTTTCTGTCCTATAGAGAAGTACACAGTT
>CAZQKF010000223.1:0-4614 GCA_964593645.1 uncultured Desulfobulbus sp. | reverse complement strand
GAGCAGCGTGTTGTTATCGAGAAAATCCACTCCGTAAAAGAAAGCATCGAATGGAGAATCAGGAGAGTAAAAAGTGGTGTTCCACTCCTCCGTGCCGACATCCGGGGTAAGTTCAAGCATGGTGATGAAACCGGTGCGGCCATAGTCCACGTATCCTTCCCAGATATAGCCGGCAATGACCAGCCTGTTTCCGTCCAGGGCAAGAGAACGAATATAATCGTATTCAGTGCCTGCCGTACCGGCGGCACCGCGGACTGTTTCCGGGTGGCTGAGTTCCTGGGACTTGAGTAATGCGCCTGTCTGGCCGTCACGGTACTGGAGAAAGCGGCGGGCCGCTCCGGTGCTGTCGTTTTGATCCCCGGCAACATAGATGTTGTCACTGCTGTCAAGCAGCAGGGCGCGGGCCACGCGACTTGTCGCGCCGTTGCCGCCGTTCCAGGCCTGGTCCCAGATAACCGTGGCGCCCCCACTGCCGTTACCGTCCTTTGCGTACTTGACAATGTACCAGTCCCGATCCATGCCGGCACTTTCGTCCGTGCCGTTGTTGCGGTAGCCGCATACAATGATGTTGTCTTCCGAGTCAACCGCGACGTCTATGGCTGCCTCGGTATTTCCCTTCAGGTCATAGCTTGTTTCCCACAACAGGGTACCGTCACTTTGGAATTTTCTCACATACCAGTCGTAGGTGCTTCCATCGACGCCGACCCAGCCGACCACGATGAAGTTATCATCACTGTCTACAGCAACCTTGCTGGCCTTGCTGTCGTAACTGTTGGGATTGTAGAAAAGGGGAAAGCCGGTGGCAACTGCACCGGTGCTTTTATTATACTTGTTGATATACCAGTCCGATCCGAGATAGCCGACCGTGTAGATGAAAACGGAGGAATCCATGGCCATTCCCAGGTTGCTGCCGTCGGGACCGGTGTGAACCTTGGGCCATCCCGCCTGGAGTACTGCGGAAGAGTTATACTTCCAGACACCCGGATCGAAGTTATATTTTCTGCCGGCAATATAGATATCACCGTTTGTGTCGATGATTTGGGCATTGAAATAATCACTATTTGTTTCATAAAAAATCCATTCTGGGGGGGTGTCCAGGACAGCGCCGGTCTCGGCGTCATAGCGAACGGTTATCCCTGCGCTCCCCGATCCGGTATCAGTCCCATGGCCGGTCGCCAGGATGGTGTTGTCGCTTTGGAAATTTACTGTTTCAAATGCACCAAAGTAATTGCTGCTATAACTTGTATTAAAGACCTTCTGCCATTTTTCAGTACCGATGGCAGCTCCTGCCGATGTGGCCAGGGTGAGTGCGAACCCTGCTGTCAGCAGTGTTAATATTTTTTTTTCCCATAGTCGTTTGCGTCGCATACGTTGTTCACCTCACAGTAAAAATTCTCTCCCGTAAACATCCGGCAGCCTAACACAGATGCTGCAGAATATTCCCTCCTCTTCTGGTATATTTATAATTGTAAAGCAATGAATGTGCCATTTGAGGTGAATGAAATAATATCTATAAAATCAAGAAGATATGATTGGTGGGGTGCTGGTGAATCTTGGGAAAAAGTGGTGCATGGTGCATATGCACCACCAGGAATTGGTGCATATGCACCAGTGGGCTTGTAATCGATTTAGGAAAAACGCTGTTTGACTTTGTCGGTGATGACTCTGAGTTCCGGGAGTCGGAGCAGATGGAGGGTGATACCGTAGAGCAGGGCTGCTGTACAGATGACCAGGATGACGCCTGCCAGTTGCAGGGGGATGGCGCCGCTGAGCAGGGGAGTGAGGAGAATTTTAGCACCTGTGACGCCGGCTGCCATGATAAGGCTTGCCAACAAAATTTTTATAACCCCCAATCCGAGATAAGCCAGAGAAAATCCGGTCAGCTTACGGTACAGGATGCAGCCCAGAAAAAGAAAGTTCAGGGCCATGGAGCAGGATGTGGACAGGGCAATGGCGCGAAAGGAGAAGGTGTCCACGGTCAGGGTGATAATAAGGATATTGGCGGCCACGGCAATAAAGGAACCCATGACCGGGTACTTGGTATCGTTGAGGGCATAAAATACCGGCACCATGATTTTGACGGCAGAATAGGCAAACAGACCGTAGGCATAATAGGTCAGGGCCTGGGCCGTATGGAGGGTATCGCTTGCTGTAAAGGCGCCGTGTTCAAAGATAAGGCGGATAATTGGCTCGGCCAGCAGGATAAGTCCCACCGTGGCCGGGATGGTCAGGCTGAACACCATGACCAGGGAGGAGGAAAAGGTCTGTTTCAGACCGGTGAGATCTTTTTTTGCCGCATGTTTGGCCAGCACCGGCATGGCGGCAATGGAAAAGGCCACCCCGAATACACCGATGGGCAGCTGCACCATGCGAAAGGCATAGTTGAGCCAGGAGACTGAGCCCTCCATGCAGCTGGAGGCAAAGTTGGTGTTCACAAAGATATTGATCTGAGTGGCAGACAGGCCAATGGTTGCCGGCAGCATCAGCCAGAGGATTTTTCGTAGGCCCGGGTCGCGCAGATTAAGCTGTGGTTTGAATCTGAAGCCAAGCTTTTTTAAGGTGGGCAGCTGGATAGCCAGCTGCATAAGGCCGCCGATTAACGTTCCCCAGGCCATGCCGATAATAGCAGGCTGGCCGAATCTGGGCAGGATCAGGGCTAGTGACACCCCGCCGATAATAGAGCCCAGATTGAAAAAACTCGACGACATGGCCGGCACAAAAAATTTTCCACGGGTGTTGAGCATGCCCATGACCACCGCAGACAGGGCCACAAAGATCAGAAACGGAAACATGATTGTGGTCATCAGGCTGGTCAGCTCTGCCTTGCCCTCAACCAGGGCAAAGTCATGGGCCAGCAGAGTAACTATCGGGCCTGCAAAGAAGATGCCTGCCAGGGTAATCAGGCTGAGCAGGATGGTTATAAAAACCAGCACATTGGAGGCCAGTTTCCAGGTAGCTTCCCGGCCCTTGTTGGTGTCATAGTCTGAAAAAACGGTGACAAAGGCTGCAGATAACGCCCCTTCACCGAACAGATCACGCAGCAGGTTGGGGATGCGGAAGGCGACCACAAAGGCGTCATAGGCATAGCCTGCACCAAAGAATCCGGCAAAGACCTGTTCCCGTACCAGGCCCAGCACGCGGCTGCACATGACCGCTCCGCTGACCGCACCGGCTGAGCGTGCTATTTTTCCTGTGGAGCTGCTAGCCTTTTCCGCCATAAAATTTGCCTGGGGATGAACTGTGAAGCATCAGGTTATCACTTGACTTTGCAAGGATAATAGGAATATAAATATCAGAGTTTCTAACCGGCAGGCCACAAATAAATGTACCTGCTGCAGGCCCGGTGTTTTTTAAACGTAATCCGCAGTTTTTCAGGGAACGTTTCGAGAACAGGGGTACCATTCCTGAACCGAAAGAGAAAGTTTTTTCTTTTCCTTGAACGCTTCGGAATAATTCCGGGAATGGATTGGAATATACTGTCGTAAGCGTAAGAATATTAATCTTAACACCCGGTCACCGGAGGTATTCATGTACGACGTTAATCAGATCAGGAACACCGTTATTCTCGGCCATGGCAACAGCGGTAAAACAACCATGGCTGAAGCATTGCTCTTTACTGCCGGTTCAATCAAACGGCTCGGCAAGGTGGATGACGGCACAGCCTCAATGGATTTTGAAGGTGAAGAAACCAAGCGGCAGGTTTCCATCAGTGCTGCCTTCAACCACATGAGCTGGAATAAAAAGGAAATCTTTCTGATTGATACCCCGGGTGATGATAACTTTGTCAACGAGGCAAACTTTGCTGCCCAGATTGCCGATAGCGCCCTGCTGACCGTTGGTGCGGTCTTAGGTGTGCGCAATCAGACCGAACGGTTTGTCGATTATGTTCAGGATCGCAAGCTGCCCTGTTTGATCTGTATTACCAAGATGGATCGGGAACGGGCCAATTTTCAGAAAACCGTGGACGAGATCAAGGAGTCTTTCTCGTTAAATCCGGTTGTTGTTTCCCTGCCCATTGGAGCGGAAGCTGATTTTAAGGGCGTTGTGGATATAGTTGCGAATAAGGCCTTGATATTTACCGATGACGGTAAGACTGATGTTGCCGATGTTCCTGCTGATATGGTTGATGAAGTCGCGTCAATGCGGGAAAGTATGATGGAGTATGTGGCGGAAACTGATGATGACCTGATCGAGAAATTTCTTGAAGAAGGCGAGCTGACCGATGATGAGCTTAAGGCCGGACTTGCCGCCGGTGTCCGTAACGGCCAGATTGCCCCGGTCTTTGCCTGTGCAGCTCTAAACAACGCAGGCAGCTCAGTTATTCTTAACGGCATTGCCGAACTGCTTCCTTCGCCTGATCAGCGTCCGGCAGTGCTCGGGACAGATCCCAAAACCGGCGATCTGGTTGAGCGTGCAGGTACTGTTGATGCCCCGTTTTCAGCCCAGGTTTTCAAGACCATGGCAGATCCATTTGCCGGTCGCCTGACCATCTTTCGAGTGTATTCCGGCACCCTGCAGGGAGATAATTTTTACAATGCCTCCAAAGAGACCAGCGAGCGTTTTGGTCAGCTTTTTTTGCTCGAAGGTAAGGAACAAAAACCCGTGGACAGTGCT
>CAZQKF010000222.1:0-4632 GCA_964593645.1 uncultured Desulfobulbus sp. | reverse complement strand
ACCGCCAAATGCCGGTCTGGTCTGAAGCAGCATACCGTCTTCTTCACGAATGGCAAGACCGGTACAGTCGGCGGTCAGGCCTGCGCCCAGCACCGTTGCCACCTGGGGAATCACGGAACGGCCGATTGCCGTTGCTCCGGCCAGCACGACCTCAGGCTTATGTTTCTGAACCAACTGTTCCAAAACCCGGCCAAACACATCCTCACGATATTGGGCAAGCTCGGGATGATCGGCCAGCAGTACCTTATCGGCACCTGATGCAACCAAGTCCGCAGCCTGGTCACCAATACCGGAACCAAAAAGCACGGCAGCCAGTGCGACACCACGCTGATCAGCCAGTTTACGGCCAATTCCAAGGAGTTCAAACGCTACCGGTGCAATAACACCGTGACGGGATTCGGCAAAAATCCAGATACCGGACCAGGCAGACAGGTCCGCCTGCACTGCTTTCTCCGCACCTTCAATATGCAGGGCCTCAACCTCGCAGGTATCAACACAGGAACCACAGAGGGTACATGTATCACCAACCACGGCAATACCGTCTTCAACCGTAATGGCACCAAAGGCACAGTTGGCCTCGCAGATGCCGCAGCCTATACATTTTTCAGCATCAACAATAAGCATTATAGATATCCTTTGAGCTGATCAACAAGTTGATCGACCTGCTCAGCAGCTGTTCCGGAAAAGACCTGGCGATTACCGCGCGGTTCAGGAGAAAAAACATTGACCACCTGGGTCGGAGAACCGGCAAGGCCGATACACTGTTCTTCTGCTCCGATGTCTGCTGCAGACAGCACCTGAATCTCCGCCTTTTTGGCCTTCATCTTGCCCTTAAGCGAGGGAACCCGGGGATCATTAATATCCTTAACTACGGTGAGCAAGGCAGGCAGCGGAAGCTGCACCACGTCATAACCGTCATCCATCATCCGCTCAACCTGAATGGCAGAATCGGTTGCTTCGCGTGTCTTCTGCACGCAGGTGACGTACGGCAAATTCATTCTGGAGGCCAGACCGGGCCCTACCTGAGCCGTATCACCGTCAATGGCCTGCTTACCGCAGAGGATCAGATCAAAATCACCAATGGTCTCAACGGCTTTAGCCAGGGTATAGGAAGTCGCCCAGGTATCAGCCCCTGCAAATGCACGGTCGGAAACCAGCACGCCTTTATCCGCACCGCAGGAGATGGCCTCACGCAGTACTGCCTCTGCCTGGGGCGGCCCCATAGAGAGCACGGTCACCGTACCGCCCAGTTGCTCTTTAAGACTCACCGCCTCTTCCAGGGCATGACGATCAAAGGGATTCATGATCGCCTCCACCCCTTCACGAGCCAGAGTATTGGTCTCAGGATCCAGCCGAACATCCTTGGCATCGGGCACCTGTTTTACACAAACGATTATATCCATTGTATACAGTTATTTATATCTCACGCAAAGGCGCAAAGAATATTTTTTTCATTAGACAACCTTTCCTCAAAAAAGTTCATCAGTGCTGCAGATTTGTACTGCCTGCAAGGTGAACAATAGTTACCACTATGTGAACCTTGCAGGCAGTGCAAAGATGCGGTGCTGAGGGACTTTTAAGCATATTCTTTGTTGAGTTCCTGCCCGATAACATTGCGCTGGATTTGATTGGTGCCCTCGTAAATCTGCAGAATTTTGGCATCGCGCATCATCTTCTCCACCGGATACTCTTTCATGTAGCCGTAGCCACCCAGCACCTGCACCGCATCGGTGGTGACCTTCATGGCCATATCAGTGGCAAAGACCTTGCACATGGACGAGACCTTGCTCATCTTCTTGGGATGGGCATCAATATGGCGGGCTGCGCCGTATACCAGGGCCCTGGCTGCCTCAAGTTCGGTGGCCATGTTGGCCAAAATGTGCTGCACGGCCTGAAAACCGATAACCGGCTTACCGAACTGCACCCGCTGCTTGGCATAGACGACAGCTTCATCAAGCGCTGCCTGACCAAGACCTATCCCTAAAGAGGCAATACCGGGCCGGGAAATATCCAGGGTCTTCATAACTGTGATAAACCCTGTTCCCTTTCTTCCAACCAGCCGATTCTTGGGAATACGGCAGTCTTTCATAATCAGTTCACGGGTGGCCGAGGAACGTATCCCCATCTTATCTTCTTTTTTGCCATAGGAAAAACCGGGATCCCCCTCTTCCACTACAAAAATCGAGGCCCCTCTCGCACCTTTACTGGGATCGGTCAGGGCGATAATAGTATAAATTTCAGACTCACCGCCGTTGGTGATCCACTGTTTGGTACCGTTAAGCACCCACTCATCGCCATCCAGCACAGCCGTTGTCTGAATACCCGAGGCATCAGAGCCGGCATTGGCCTCGGTCAGACCGAAGGCGGCCCATTGCTTGCCTTCGGCAATAATGGGCAGATATTTTTCTTTGAGCTCATCACTGCCGGCAATAATCACCGGAAAAATCCCCAGGGCACTGGCGGCAAAACTGGTGGCAATGCCAACACAGCCGCGGGCGAGTTCTTCCAGAGCAATAACTATATCAAAACAGCCGCCGCCCAGTCCACCGTACTCTTCCGGAATAAAGATGGAGAACAGGTCAGCCTTGGCAATATCCTCCATGACCGAGGTTGCAAACTCATTCTTTTCATCAAGCTCCGCCCGCAGAGGAATAATTTTTTCCTCGGTGATCTCCCGGGCCGTATCCCTGATCATCTGCTGCTCTTCAGTCAAAAAATAATCCACCAATATCTCCTTCGTCTCTCATTCTCTAAAATGATCAGTTTTCTTCTCTTCTACCAACGCATGAGCATTGAGCCCCAGGTAAACCCACCACCGAACGAACAAAACAGAACAAGATCGCCTTGCTGCAGCCGCCCCTGTCGATGGGCTTCATCCAGGGCAATAGGGATACTGGCCGCAGAAGTATTACCATATTTATCAACGTTTATGAACACCTTTTCCCGGCCAACGCCCAAACGATCCATCAGCTTACCTAAAATCCTGATATTAGCCTGATGGGGTATGAGAAGATTGACGTCATCTATGGAAATCTGCTGTCGTTTCAGCAGGCCGGTGACGGCATCCTCCATGGCTCGAACAGCATACTTAAATACATCCCTACCGGTCATCTGGATAAAACAACCCTTGCGTTCCGGGTCGCTGATTTCAGGATTGCGACTCTCCGGACTGTCCATGTACAGCAATTTCCAGAGCCTGCCGTCGGCAAAGAGGTTGGAATCGAGAATGCCGCGCTCACCTGACCCGCTGACCACGCAGGCCCCGGCCCCGTCACCAAACAGGATACAGGTATTGCGGTCTTGCCAGTTCATCCGGGCAGACAGGGTCTCGGAACCGATGACCAGGATTTTCATGTCCGGCCGGGAGCAGATGTACTTATCCGCCATATCCAGACCATACAAAAAACCGGAGCAGGCAGCATTTAAATCAAAGGCAAAAGCGTTTTCCGCCCCGATCTCGGCCTGGACAAAGCAGGCGCAGGACGGCATCATCATGTGCGGGGTCAGGGTAGCGACCACGATAAGATCAATTTCCGCCGCAGTTATTTCGGCCGAATCAAGCGCCCGGCGAGCCGCTGCTGAGGCCAACTGAAAATTTTGTTCTCCAGGACCGGCAATTCGCCTGGTTCTAATCCCGGTACGGGTAGAAATCCACTCATCAGAGGTCTCAACGATTTTCTCTAAATCGGTATTGGATACAACTCGCGCAGGCAGACAGGATCCGGTTCCAAGGACGGCAGCTCGCTGCATCTTCTACACCTGATCCGTATACTGCTGTAGAGTTTTTACAATGGCATCATTCACCCTGTTCTCAACCATATTCGCGGCCTCTGCAATTGCATTACAGATGGCAACCGAGGAGGATGAGCCGTGACAGATAATACCAACCCCGTTAATACCCAGCAGAGGTGCTCCGCCGTATTCGGCATAATCCAATCGTTTTTTAAACGAGGCAAAGGCCTTACGAATAAACATATATCCGATCTTGGCACGCCAGGATTGCATAATCTCGCCCTTGAGCATCTGCATGGCAGCATCGGCCAGCCCTTCACTGACCTTCAGGGAAATATTACCGACAAAGCCATCACAGACAATAACATCTACATCACCCTGAAAAAGGTCGCGGCCCTCGACATTACCAAAAAAATTTAAGGAACTGTTGCGTAGCAGATCATGGGTTTCCTTAACAAGGGCATTCCCCTTGCCTGACTCCGCTCCAATACTGAGCAGACCTATTGAGGGACGATCCTTATTGAGCAGATGGGCAGAACAGGAAGAGGCCATAATAGCAAACTGAAACAGATGTTTGGCCCGACAATCTACATTGGCGCCAATATCCATCAGCATCACAGGATCTTTCAAAGAGGGAAACACACTGGCAATCCCCGGCCTGGAGATGCCTTTCAGACGACCAAGCTTTCGTACAGCAGCCGCCATAGTCGCGCCGGAATTGCCGGCAGACACCATGGCATCTGCCTTGCCGGTCTTGACAAGGTCAAAGCCCACCATAATAGTGGAGTCTTTTTTCTTACGAACCGCATCCACTGGAGACTCATGCATGGATACGGTTTGCGGGGCATGGATAATGGACAGGCGGCCGGTATCAACACCGGCCCGTTGGGCAATCTGCTC
>CAZQKF010000221.1:0-4638 GCA_964593645.1 uncultured Desulfobulbus sp. | reverse complement strand
GCGGTGCAGGCCCTGATTGCACTTAATGCCCTGGTGGGCAGTTTTGATGCCCCCGGCGGACCTTCACTGATCAAAAAATTTAAACTTGCCTCGCCCTGGGGAGATGATCAGACCAAACCACCCAATAATGCCCCCAAGGTTAAATTGGATAAGGGGCATCTCTGGAGCGGTTGGATTCCCGGCTATTTTGAAAAAGACGTGGATGAGGGCAAGCTGAAGGCCATGATCTGTTATTTTGGTAATCCGGTCATGTCCTGCGGCAGTGAACCCTCAATCAAGCGGGCCATTGAGAAACTTGATTTCTCCTGTTCCATTGACTGTTATATGTCAAATACTACAGAACTCTGCGATGTTGTCCTGCCTGACTGTACCTATCTTGAGCAGAGCCGAATTGTTGCCGACTGGATGTATGAATCGTTTATCTCGCTGTTCCAGCGGGCGATTGATCCCATGTACGACAGCAGATCTATTGTTTCAATTTTCTGTGATCTGGGCAACAGGCTTGGCTTTGGCGACTACCTTCCCTGGAAAAATGAAGACGAGTACATGGAAAACCAGATGCGTAATCAGCCAATCAGTCTAAGCGAACTGCGCAAGGTCGGTTTTCACATCACCGATGAGCAGGAGTTTTTCCAGTATAAACAGTGGGGCTCCATGAATCCGCCCACCGAGTATGGCTGTTCCGGCAACACCAAGACCGGCAAGTACAACTTTATTAATCCCCTGGCCGAAGAGAACGGTGTTGATGGTCTGCCTGACTATAAAGAGCCTTGGGAAGACTGGCCCGAGCTGAAGCCTGACGAGGAATTTCCCATGATTACCGGATTTTTCCGGGTGATTGAGCATGAGCATACCTCAACTTTCTGGAATGTTGGCTTGATGAAGGCCTGCGGTACTAATCCGATCTGGATCAACTATGTGGATGCCCGTGAACTGGGAATTGCCGATGGCGACGATGTCATCATCACCTCGCCCTGGGCCGAGGTGTCGGCCAAGGCCAAGGTGACCTGGGGTATTCGCCAGGGGGTTCTGGCTGCGGCTGGTGGTTTCGGCCATAAATACGGTCTGGAAGGGGATCCAAAGTATCCTCAGTACAAGGGGTTTAACACCAATATGCTGATGCCGCCCAACGTGGCCTGTAAGTGGACGGCAACTCCGCCGCTTAAATACATTAAAACCAATATCAGAAAGGCATAGGATTCGTAAACCTGGATCGGCAGCAGTGCCGGTCCAGGTGGAAAATTCTCCGGGATAAGAATGACGGCAACTGAAACACAGGCAAGAGAACAGCGGTTTCTTAAGGTGTATCAGAAGGTAACCCGCTTGATCTCCATGGTTATGGATCATCAGCAGGTGATGGATACCATTGTCCGCATGTTGCCCGAAGAGCTGGATGTGGATGCCTGCTCTATCCGTTTGCTTGAAGGATCCACAAATACATTTGTCTTGGGATCTGCCCATGGCCTATCCATGGAATATCTGTCCCGAACCTCCATTGACACAGATGAAACTATGGAGATGATCAAATCAGGTTTTCCGGTAGCCAAGACTGATCTTGACGAGGACATCACTTACAATGACCGAGAAGCTGCTGCTCGGGAGGGGATTAAATCAGTACTGACCCTGCCGATTTTGTTTCAGGATTCAATTATCGGTATCATGCGTCTGCTGACCAGGGAGAACCGGGTGTTCACTTCCGGAGAGATTTCCTTTTCCATGGCACTGGCCGAACAGGTTGGTCTGGCCATATCCAACAGTCGGATGTTCAAGGAAATGGAAAACCAGGTGGACTTCATGAATGAGGTTCAGGAGATAAGCAAACTGGTCAACTCTACTCTGGATCAGGATGAGATACTGCAGACCATTGTGGAACGGCTGCCTGCCAGCATGCAGGCCAAGGGGTGCACCATTCGGCTGCTCAACCCTCAGAACAATTATCTTGAACTGGTAGCGGCTAACGGCCTGTCAGAGACGTATCTGCAGCGTGGTAAGGTGGAGAAAGAAAAAAATACGGTTATGGTTCTTTCCGGTGAACCGGTTGCTATCTACGATGTGGGCAGTGATGATCGGGTTCGCTATAAAAAACATATGCAGGCTGAGGGGATTAAGTCGCTGCTTGCCCTGCCGATCAAGGTGGGCGGTGATGTGATCGGAGTACTGCGGATTCTCTCTGGTGAGCCCCGTTGTTTTACCAGTTCCGAGGTTAATTTTGCAGTGACCGTTGCTGAGGCCAGCGGTTCTGCAATCCAGAATGCCAGAACGTACACCAAGATCACCCTGCTTTTTAACCAGATTGAAGAGAATGAACGTTTCCTGACTGATATCCTGGATTGTATCCGGCCGCAGCTTGTTGTCCTTGATCGAAACAAACATGTAGTTCTGGCCAACCGGGTCTTTCTGGAGACCCTGGATAAGAGCGAGTCAGAAGTGCTGGGAATGGGGTATTACGATTTTTGCCCGGTGGAAGACGGTGAAAAGGTTTGCCCTGTTGACACCGTATTTCATGAAGGAACCTCGGTTACCTTCACCCATTCTCAGAAGGTCGACGGCAAGATACACTGGATAGAGCGTACAGCTTCGCCAATGTGTGACAACAGTGGTGTTGTTGAGTATGTTATCGAAATTATTCGGGATATTACGGCGAAGAAACAGTTTGAAGAGGAGCAGATAGAACGAGTAAAACTGCAGGGAGTGGTTGACCTGGCCGGAACCGTTGCCCATGAGATCAACTCACCGCTGTTTGCGGCTCTGGGGTCGGCGCAGCTTTTGGAAGATGACCTGGAGGATGAAGGGCTGCTCCAGGATGTCAGGATGATAATACGAAATTTAAAGTGCATCAGTTCCTTGACCGGCAAGATGACGAATATGACCGGTTTTGAACGCAAAGAGTATGTTGGTGAGACACAAATTGTTGAATTTAAGTAATGTTTTCTTCAGGGTATTCTAGGAAAGGAGGTGAATGGAAAAAATTGAGTGTAGTTGTGGATTCCGGACGTGCAAACGTCTGTTCATGAAGGTTGGCGAAGGTTATTCAAGAATAAAAAGGAGGATCTGTATGAAGCGAATTTCTCTGTTACTCGGTATTGTACTGGCAGGCGTTATGCTCGTCAGTTCAGGTGCACTGGCAGTTGATGCAAAGTTGGCGGCAAAATCTGTCAAGGCAGGCAGTGCAGTCAGTGTGGAAGGAACCATTGCTGCGGGCCAAGATCTCTTTGTGGTCATCAGCAGTGAAAAAATGTTTTCCGCGGCCGCTGCACTTGGGCCCAAGGAAAAAAAGAGGTTGAAGGACGGAAAAAAAGGAAAAAATGCCTTTGGCGATACTGCTATTCCGCCTGTGTATTATGTCGTGACAAACGCTCCGGATAAACTGGCAACGGCAAAGGATTCCTGGAAAGGACAGACCAAGGGAATTTTTGCCTTTCCGCCTTTTAAGTATAATGTTCGGGTCAATAAATTGAAAAAGTGGGGGGATATAGACCCGGCTGTACAGGGCATGCTTGGTAATGTCACCACCGAAGACCAGTGGAAGTTTCTCACCTTTACTCACGAGAAAAAATTCGGTATCAACACCGTTGCCAAAGAGGCACCCATCAAGGCGGGTAACACCCGTATGATTTTAACGGATGCCCAGCAGCAGCAGGAAGCGTGGAATAAGGACGTTACTGTTGCTCTTGACAAGCAGACTGGTAAGTTCTCGATTTCCATGAAGCCGTACAAAAATATTGCTCCAGGCACCATTTTGTCTGTGTATGTAAACGGCCAGAAAGCAGACAGCGTTACCATTGAAAAATCAGGTTTCTTTTTCAAAACAGGTAATGTCTATATGAACCCGCTGATCGTATTCGGCGGTGCCTTTATCATTGGTATCCTGTTTGTTATCATGGGTGCTGCCGGTGGTCTGTTCACCGCAGCCTTTCAGATTACCGTTATCGGTACCAAGGGTCCTGTCGGTATCAATGCCGGTAATACCATTAAACCCACCAACCTCTTTTTGACCATGTGTTCTCCAATTACCGGACTCATGACCTTTATCAAAGAGAAACGGTTTGCCACACCAGTGGCCATTCCTTTTGCCATCGGTATTGTTACCGGTGCGTTCTTTATTGGACCACCCCTGTCAGCCAAGTATTTGAATCTGGCGGCCTTTAAGTTTTATCTTGGTATTATCTGCCTGGTTATCGGTATCAAGCTGTTTACCGAATCTCTGCCAGGATCCATAGAGAAGAAAAAAGCCATGAAGGCTATTGTTCAGAAGTTTAACAAGGCAGTCAAGGAAGCCAAAGAGTCCGGCAAGGCCATGCAGATGGGATCAATTGAATTTGATAAATTCAATTTTATCAGCTTTGATATGCGTTTTTGGGGCGAAACTTTTGTTGCCAAACCGCTCCTGATGCTGATCGGCGGACTTATTATGGGTATCATCGCCTCCTCCTTTGGTGTCGGCGGCGGTTTCATGTTCATGCCGTTCATGACCACCATGGTCGGTTATCCTATGTACCTGGCAGTGCCGATTGCCCTGGCCGGTACCTTCTCAACCTCGATTGGTGCTGTGGCTAAATATGTCATGCTCGGCTACCAGCCTGACTGGATTATGGCCGCTCTGATTGCAGCTGGTGCCATGTGTGGTGGTGTGGTTGG
>CAZQKF010000220.1:0-4640 GCA_964593645.1 uncultured Desulfobulbus sp. | reverse complement strand
CAACCCCTGGCGCCCGTCCATGAGAAATAAAATGACATCAGCCTCTTCAATGGCCTGCATGGCCTGGTGGCGGATATGATTGGTAATGGTATCGTCTTCATCATCAATACCGCCTGTATCCACCAGGATAAAGGGGTGCTCCTCCCACTGAACCCGGGCATAATGACGATCCCGGGTAACTCCGGGAGTTGGGTCAACAATGGCGTCACGGCGCTTTGTGATCCGGTTAAACAGGGTTGATTTTCCCACATTGGGTCGGCCGATCAGGGCGACCAGGGGCTGAGAATCGGTTTTCAAAATTTTTTATGAAGCTATAGGATATCAGATATAAAATAAGTGACAAAAGAAAATACACTCTACTCCGGCAATCCGTTTACAACAACAGGACATCCCTGTCATCACAAAAGATTACTCAGCGTTACGTACACAACGGACAAACAGCATTTTTGTCTTTGATTTTGAACTCTCACTACCAAAATTTATGACATGTAACGTTTTTTCTTTTAGATAACGTATTATGCCATCGAGAAGATCGATCTGTCAAATTTCAGCCAGACATTGCTGCTGTACTCTCCTGAGATACGTAAACTCTGCAGGGGGTATCCGGTCAAGCAAAGAGCTCAATACAAGCAGAGAAGGCTTAATGTATTGACTAAAAAAAATCTTACCGCGCTGATGACTCAGGAAGGCAAAGGCTCCAAGGATCTGAAGATTACGCTGCAGAGCAAGAGCTTGATATTCCTTAGTAAAGCGCTGCCTGTTATATCCGGTCAGACGGACAAACTCAGCAAGATACAACTCAAACAGTTCTTCCTGCATTTCCTGGGGTAAGGCTGCGTAAGGATCTATCAGAAGTGATGCGAGATCATACCCGGCAGGTCCCAGTCGACCTGCCTGATAGTCGATAAAATGCGCCTGGCCGTTATGAACCATAATATTTCGACTTTGAAAATCACGGTGGAGGAAAAAACCAGCATCCGCCTGCGCAGCCCGGTCGGCAAGTACTGCAAACTCCTGTTCAATATCCTGCGGGGTAACAGACAGCTGCAGCATATCAATGCATAGGGCCTGGAGAAAATAACCTGATTCACGCTCAAGCATGAGTTTACGGTCATACTGCGGCGTATCCCAGCACCAGGAGCAGTCAAAATTTTTCCGGCCGTGCACCTGCATTCGGGCGAGTTCAACCACTGCCTGCTGATAATATTCCCTAACTTCCGGTGCACTGCAGCCCTTTGTAATAATCAGATCGTGCAGGCGAACATCTCCCAGATCTTCGCAAATCTGCAGCCCCGAGTGTTGGTCAAAGGCAAAGAGTTCCGGAACCGGCGCACCGCAGTTAAAGAGATGGCGACCGATTTCCCAGCCGGCAACAGCTTCCTGCATCCCAGCAGCATCTCCGACCGGCGGGGCAACGGCAATACGACGACTGCCGTCCTTACGGATAAGGCGGCAGAACCTGCGCAGCGAGCCGTCCGGGGTCATGGACTCTACATGAATTTCCTCACAGGGCCAGCTGTAGCCGAGCAACCGACAGGATTGTTTAACAAGATCGTATTCCACTCTTTCCCATATCCAGCAAAGTAGGGTAGTATACTTACAGCAAATATTTCAGGAAAAACTACCACCCTTATGTTAAAGGCACAATACGCATTGTTGTACACTATACAAGCATATTCTACCGTCTGCGCCCTATGTTCAAAACTTCGCTGACCAACACTGACGAATTCACCATCACCTACGAGCTGGTACCCGGCCAGGGTTCAGGCGGCAAACAGGTTGACCGGCTACTTGACTTTGCCCGGCAGGCTAAGGCGGACGGCAGGATCAAGGCCCTGTCAATTACCGACAATCCGGGCGGCAATCCTGCCCTGGCCCCGGTGGCAATCGGTACCGAACTGGCGCAGATGGGCATGGAACCGCTTATTCATTTTTCCCTCAAAGATAAGAACAGAAATCAGGCCGAAAGCCATATTTTTCTCTATCAGCGACTCAAGATACATTCCCTGTTGATTCTGGGCGGCGATTTTCCCAAACCCAGTTATTACGGCCAGGCCAAACCGGTCTTTGACCTCGACACCATCCAGACCCTGCAGCTCATGCAGGATATGGAAAAAGGCTGTTATCGTAAACAAATCGGCAAAGAATATACCGGCCGGCCGGCCCTGTTTAAGGGCTGCGTGGTTTCACCGTTCAAGGCTACTGAAGCTGAGCAGGTCCGACAGTATGTCAAGCTGTTGCACAAAGTTCGGGCCGGGGCTGACTTTATCATAACTCAGCTGGGCTTTGACATGCTCAAATTTGCTGAGTTGATGAAATTTCTCCGCCAGGAACACATTAAACTGCCGGTGCTGGCCAATATTTTTATTCCCTCTGTACCTGTGGCACAGGCCATGGCATCGGGGAAGGTACCGGGTATATTACTTGCACAGACGCTTGTCGATCGACTGCAGCAGGAGCAGGTTGCCGGAGACAGACAGGCACGACTGCGCAGGGCAGCGTCCATGATTATTCAAGTCAAGAAGTTAGGATACCAGGGTGTACATATTGGCGGCAATGGCCTGGATTTTGCTGATGCACGGTTTGTGATGGATCGGGTAGAGGCGTTGGAAGGCAAGACAGATATGCCGGCTGACGACGTTAACTTTCCTACTACCAGCTGGTATCTCTATAAAGATCCGGGCACAGCAGAAGATGAACCGGAGATGACCGTGTTAACCCCGGGATCAAGGCCGGGAGGAGTGGCCGGTCATGCCCTGGCCCATCTTCTGCTGTTTTCAGATACAACTTTCACTGGCAAAGCATTCGGCAGATTCTGTCGATTCTGCGATCGGAGCCCCTTTCGACGTAATTTTCTGTATACAGTGGAAAAAGTACTCAAACGGTTGCTGTTCAACTGCAGGATGTGCGGTGACTGCACTCTGGCGCAGTCCACCTATCTCTGCCCACAGTCGGGCTGTCCCAAACGGCTGGTGAACGGACCTTGCGGCGGCAGTTGGAATGGAAGGTGTGAAGTCTTTCCCAAACGCCGCTGTTTCTGGGTTCGGGTGTATGAACGGCTTGACCCGCAGACCACAGTCAGATCTTTGGCAGAGGTACCGCACCTGCCGCCCAAGGACTGGGCGCTGGAGAAAACATCGTCCTGGATCAATTATTTCAACAAAAAAACTGTTGATTGATAAAAAAACGCTTTGGAAGGAAATTTATATCTGCTTACCGCTGACAACAGCAGCTATTTCTTCATGCTTCTGTTTGCTGTGATCACGAGCTATGAGCATGTAAATTGAAGGAACAACAAAAAGAGTAAACAAGGTTCCAACAGCCATTCCGCCTACCAGCACAAGACCAATGGAATTTCGCGCTGCAGCTCCGGCACCGGTGACCAGGGTCAGGGGAAAATGACCGGCAATGGTGGCAGTACTGGTCATCAGGATCGGCCGCAGCCGGGTCATGGCTGCCTCGCGGATTGCAGCCTGTTTTTCCTCTCCCTGCTCCTGAAGCTTGTTGGCAAATTCCACAATCAGAATCCCGTTTTTAGCAATCAGCCCCACCAAGGTGACCAGACCAACCTGGGAATAGATATTTAAAGTTGTGGTCCAGCCATGGGTCCAGAAGGGTACATTGGGATTCGGCATCTTGAGAAAGGTGAAAATTAATGCACCAAACAGGGCCAGGGGCACGGAACCGGCTAAAATAACAAAGGGGTCACGGAAGCTGTTAAACTGAGCCGCCAGCACCAGAAAGATCAGAATAAGGGCCAGCGCAAAAGTCGGCACAAACTGGTTGCCCTCGGTGCGCAGCTGCCGGGATTCTCCGGTGTAGTCAATAACATATCCTTTGGGCAGGATCCTGGCCGCTTCATCCTCAAGTAGTTTGAGTGCCTCATCCAGCGGCCGGACTGCCACGCCGCTGATCGAAACCGCGTTGAGCTGTTGAAACCTATTCAACGAACGCGGAACCGTCGTGTTGCGCAGGGTGGCCACAGTGCTTAAGGGAATCAAGGTGCCGTCCGGGCCGGTAACATGGATATTGCGCAGCTGAGACGGATTCAGTCGATCCAGACGCCGGATCTGTGGAATCACCTTATAACTGCGGCCGTCGATATCAAAACGATTCACATAGTTGCCGCCCAGCATGGAGCCGATATCCGCCCCGACCTGTTGCAAGTTCAGGCCAAGATCAGCCACTTTGTCCCGGTCAATGATAAACTCGGACTGGGGCTGGTCGATTTTCACGTCAATTATCGGCGGAAAGGCAAACATACCGCTCTGCATAGCCTTGCCCTGAATCTGGCGGGCAAAATCCAGCAGCTGGGTTTCACTGGCCGTAGAAGCCAGGATAAACTCTACTGGAAAACTGCCACCACCGGGCAGAGCAGGCGGCAGCACCGGAAACATTCGAATCCCCGGGATACCATATAGTTTTTTCTGCACTTCAGGCAGAATTTCATAAATTGTCCGGGTTCGCTGATTCCAGGGTTTAGTGATCATGCCGCCAAAACCCGAGGTCGGAAAAGTGACCTGAAAGGTGAAATCCGTTTCCGGGATACTGAGAAAGGCCTTATTGGCAGCAGCTGCGTACCGGCTGGTCTGATCAATGGTTGAGTTGGCTGAGGCATCCATGATACCGAAAATTACCCC
>CAZQKF010000219.1:0-4645 GCA_964593645.1 uncultured Desulfobulbus sp. | reverse complement strand
ATCAGGATGTCATGGATGCGGCAGCTGCTGCAGGCCTGGATCCGGCACAGGAGATGATTGCCTTTATCGGTGAGATGCGTGTCTATGCCCGACTCCGAAAACCGGGTTTTCTTATTATCCAGCAGAATGCAGCCGCCCTGATTGACGGTCATCCGGAACTGGCAGCTGTCATCGACGGCATTGCCCAGGAGGCTGTCTGGTATGACGGTGACGCCGATGTGGATTGGGAGGATGCAAATGGGTATGATTTTGCCAATGCTCCTGATCTTGTCAACTATTACCTCGGTTATCTTGCCGACTATCAGGATGTGGGCCTGCCGGTCTTTGACTGCGAGTATGCCCTGTCTTATAGCGATACTGCCTATACCAATGCCATGGCAAACCAGTTTGTCCCCTATGTCAGCCGCCGTGCCCTGAGCCGATTGACCACCACTGAGCCCCCGGGATATTGATTAAAGCTTCATGAAAAACAGTCAGCCGGTTATTCTCTAAAATGTGAGCAAAGAAGGCTGCAAATTCTCTCGCCTGTACATCTGCTGATAATTTGTCGGCGGCTGCTTTTGTGAACCAAAGAGTGAAAGGTTCTACCTGCTTTCTCTTGACAAGCCTTGTCAAAACGCTCTGTTTGATTTACCTTCCCACCTGAACTGGTTTCCCCGCATAATTTGGCGTTCCCGGGACAGATGAAGTACCATTCGGCGTTCAGGATTCGTCTTTTAAACTGAAGAAATAAAAAAATGGCAGAAAAATACGATTTACCCAAGGCATACGAATTTGATGAAGTCGAGCAGCGTTGGTACGAGCACTGGCTGGATCATAAAACCTTTGCTGCGCAGATGGAGGAGGACAAAGATTCTTTTTCTATTGTTATCCCGCCGCCTAATGTGACCGGTGTACTCCATATCGGCCATGCCCTAAATAATACCCTGCAGGATCTGCTGGTCAGGTATCACCGGATGAAGGGCGATAACACCCTCTGGGTGCCGGGCACGGATCATGCCGGGATTGCCACCCAGAACGTGGTGGAACGGCAGCTGGCAACTGAAAATAAAACCCGTCATGATCTTGGGCGGGAGAAAGTTATAGAGCGGGTCTGGGAGTGGCGCGAGGAAAAGGGCGGCACCATCATCAACCAGCTTAAACGAATGGGTGCCTCCTGCGACTGGGATCGGGAACGATTCACCATGGATGAGGGCTTGTCCACGGCTGTGCGCGAGGTGTTTGTCCGGTTGTTTGACGAGGGGCTGATTTATAAAGGCGACTATATAGTCAACTGGTGCCCCCGTTGTCATACAGCGTTGTCCGATGACGAGGTGGAGCATGACCCCACCGACGGCAAGCTCTATCATCTACGTTACCCCTATGCCGACGGATCCGGCCAGGTGATTGTGGCTACTACCCGGCCCGAAACCATGCTTGGAGATACCGCGGTTGCTGTTCATCCCGAAGACGAACGGTACAAAGGGCTGGACAAGATAGGTATAAGGCTGCCGCTTACCGACCGTATAATACCCGTGGTGCTGGATCATCACGTCGAGCGTGAATTTGGTACCGGCGCACTCAAGGTCACTCCGGCCCATGACCGGGATGACTATGAAATAGGCCTGCGCCATGACCTTGAGCGGATCAAAATCATGGACGATCACGGGATAATGAACGAGAACGCGGGCAAGTACCAGGGCATGGATCGGTTTGCCTGCCGAGAGCAGATTGTCAAGGATCTGGAGGCACAGGGTTTTCTTGAGGAAATCGAAGACTACCAGCACGCGGTGGGCAAGTGCTATCGCTGCACAACCGTGGTTGAACCCACCACCTCCAAGCAGTGGTTTGTATCGGTTCGGCCTTTGGCTGACAAGGCGGTTGAGGCGGTGCAGGGCGGAAAAATAAAAATCTATCCCAACACCTGGTACAACACCTTTTATGCCTGGATGGATAATATCCGCGACTGGTGTATTTCCCGCCAGATCTGGTGGGGCCATCGGATACCTGCCTGGACCTGTGGCGATTGCGGTGAACTGACCGTTGCAACCGATGATCCTGATGTCTGTAGCAAATGTGGAAGCACAAATATAAGCCAGGAAACCGATGTGCTGGATACCTGGTTTTCCTCGGCCCTGTGGCCTTTTTCCACCCTGGGCTGGCCAGAAAACACCAAAGAACTGCAGACCTTTTATCCCACCTCGGTGCTGATCACCAGTTTTGATATTTTGTTCTTCTGGGTGGCCCGGATGATGATGATGGGCATTCATTTTATGGATGAGGTGCCGTTTCATGACGTGTACCTGCATGCCCTGGTGCGGGACAAGCAGGGTAAAAAGATGTCCAAATCTACGGGCAATGTGATTGATCCGCTGGTGATGATCAAACAGTTCGGCACGGACGCCTTTCGCTTTACCCTGACTGCCTTTGCCGCCCAGGGCCGTGAAATCCGCATGGATGAGGAGCGGGTGGAGGGGTACAGAAAGTTTATCAACAAGCTGTGGAATGCAGCCCGTTTTGCTCAGATGCATATCAAGGATGCCGACCCGGCAATCACCAGCGTTGCTGCCGACCCCGACCAGCTGGCGCTGCCCCATCGTTGGGTTTTAAGCCGGACAAACGCAACCATCCGCCAGGTACGCGCGGCCATGGACGGCTATAATTTCAATGAAATAGCCTCGTCTATCTACCAGTTTACCTGGCATGAGTTCTGTGACTGGTATCTTGAATGGATTAAGAGTGATCTGTACGGCGACGATGAACAGGCCCGGCAGAATGCCCGGGGTGTGCTGCTCTGTGTGCTGGAAAATATATTGAAGATGATGCATCCCATTACCCCTTTTGTTACCGAGGAGATCTGGAGCCAGTTGCCGGGAGAGCGGAGCACGATTATGCTGGAACCATTTCCCGAAGAAAATCCGGCCTGGCAGGACGACGCTGCAGATCAATCCATGGATTTACTCATGGAGGTCATTTCAGCCATCCGTACTATCAGGAGCGAGGCTGATGTCCATCCCACGGCAAAGATTAACGCCTCAATTATCTGCCCGAATCCGCAAAAGCAGGAGTTGATTCAGTCCTTTGCCGAGGCCATCGGCGGTATGACCCGCACCGATACCCTTGAGATTATGGAGTCAGGCACTGTGCCTGATGATGCCGGGCATGTGCTGATAGGTGACATCGAGGTCTTTGTCCCGCTCAAAGGGCTCATTGACGTGGAAGGGGAGCTTGCAAAACTTGATCGGGAGCATAAAAAAATTGATAAGGAGTTGATGCGGGTTGCGGGCAAGCTGCGCAATCAGAAATTCCTGGATAATGCCCCGGAAGCCGTGGTGCAGAAGGAAAAAGCCAAGCAAAAAGAACTGGAGACACGGTTGAAGAAAAATGCCGAGTCTGTGGCGCGTCTGCAGAAACTGCAGTAAACCATTCGCGGCGAGGGTGCCGCTCCTTACCTCCGAATAGTAGATCACAGGTTGTAGGAGCGGCGCCCTCGTCGCGAATAACCGGCAGCCGGGAAAAAGAAATCCCCCTGAACAAGGAACTCATGGATACTTTCTTACTCGACGACCAACTCCGCCTCTTCCTGCGTGAAGACCTGGAGCACGGCGACATAACCACCGATGCTCTCTTTGAAGATTCGGCATCTGCTCTGGCCACCTTCAAGGCCCGTGAACCTATGGTTGCAGTGGGTATGGAAAAGGTCGCGGCCCGGGTATTTTGTCTGCTGGGGGGCGGTACGCTCACCTTCGGTCAAATGGCCGTGGACGGTAGGGCCGTTAAAGAGGGCGAAGTGATGATGACCATCAACGGCCCGGTTCGTACTCTGCTGCGAGGGGAACGGGTGGCCCTGAATCTTGTTCAGCGCTTCTGCGGCATTGCCACCCTGACCCGCCGGTATGTTGAAGCAGTGAACGGCCTGGATGTAGCCATCACCGATACCCGCAAGACGACGCCGGGGCTGCGGATGCTGGAAAAATACGCAGTTCGGGTCGGCGGCGGCAGAAACCATCGCTATAGTCTCAGTGATGGAGTGCTTATTAAAGACAATCATATTGCCGCCTGCGGATCTATTACCAAAGCCGTTGAAAAGGCAAGAGCCGCAGTGCCGCACACCATTGCCATTGAAGTGGAAACCGATACCCTGGAACAGGTGCAGGAATGCCTGGACTGCGAGGCGGCAATCATCATGCTTGATAACATGGACCCGGCAACCATGGAAAAGGCCGTGACCATGATTAACCACAGGGCACTGGTTGAGGCCTCAGGCGGAGTCAACCTTCAGACGGTTCGGGCCATTGCCGAAACCGGGGTAAATCTTATCTCGGTGGGGGCATTGACCCATTCCGCGCCCTCCTGTGATATCGGCATGGACTGGGACTGAGAAAAAGGAACCACGAATCACACGAAATACGCGAAAGTTTTTTTAATCTTTTTTCGCGTGGTTCGTGTATTTCGTGGTTACAAAAAAAAGGGTCGGCTCAACCATATAATTGAACCGACCCTTGAATATACTGGAGGCGACGAGCGGATTTGAACCGCTGAATAAAGGTTTTGCAGACCTCTGCCTTACCACTTGGCTACGTCGCCATTGTGATGTAGCGCCACTTTATACCATAGTTGGTAAATTTGACAAGAGGAAACCTGTCTGAAGCTCAGAGTTCTTTAT
>CAZQKF010000218.1:0-4646 GCA_964593645.1 uncultured Desulfobulbus sp. | reverse complement strand
GTATGAATAGCATAGGCAAAATCTATGGGAGTGGAGCCTCGGGGTAGTTCCCGAACCTCGCCGGTGGGTGTCAATGCGTAGATATCAGGATCATAGAGTTCACCCCGCACCGTTTCCAAAAATTCACTGGGATCTTCAACTTCCTGCAGCCCCTGAACCAGTTTTTTCAGATCGCGAAACAGGCGGGCATCATTGCCGGAGATCTTCTGTCCTTCCTTATAGGCCCAATGGGCGGCAACACCTTCCTGGGCCACCCGGTCCATCTCTTCAGTACGGATCTGGATTTCTATAAAATGCCCCTGCGGCCCGGAAACAGTGGTGTGCAGCGACTGATAATTGTTGGATTTCGGTGCAGAGACAAAGTCTTTGATCCGGCCCGGCACCGGAGTCCATTCGCCATGAACAGTGCCCAACGCCTCATAGCATTCCTTAACAGTGTTGACAATAATGCGAAAGGCCACCTTGTCATACACCCGCTCCAACGGAATATTCTGGGCAACCAGCTTTTTATAAATAGAATACAGATGCTTGGGACGGCCCAATATGCGGATCGGCTCCACATTATTCTTTTTCAATTCCTTGTAAAGAATACCGATAACCTTGTCGACATAGGCCTCCCGCTCGGCCAGGGTACTCTCCAGGTGGCGTGTCAGGTCCGCATATTCCAGGGGAAAAAGATATTGAAACGACAGATCTTCCAGTTCGCGCTTTAACCAGTCAATACCCAACCGGCTGGCAAGAGGGGCGTACAGATCCATGGTCTCCCGGGCAACCTGCCGCCTGCGCGGTTCATCCGAGGTCTGCAGGGTGATCATATCCTGCAATCGATCTGCAAGCTTGACCAGCAACACCCGGATATCTGCACCCATGGCCAGAAAAAGCTTACGGATGTTCTCTGCCTGGTGGGCTAATTTTGAATCGTAATGGACCTTGGTGATGCGGGTGGTGCCGTCGACGATATTGGCAACATCATGGCCGAACCGCTCTTCAAGTTCATCAACCCGGGCCACCTCTTCCTTGAGCACACCATGGAGCAGGCCGGAAATAACCGTGTCCAGATCCAGTTTCATGGAGGCAAGAGTGGTGGCAACATCGAGCAAATGCTGAATATAGGGCTCGCCCGAGGAATGGATGTGTCCCTTATGCCGGGTGGCTGCAAAATCATAGGCACTGGAAAGCGTTTCCAACGCGTCCCCGGGCAAATATCCCCGGGCTATGGCCAGCAGCCCCTTGTAATCAGACATTTTTTTATTATCCGATATTTTCTGCAGCCTGCAGCTGCTCTGTAACCATGGCGATAATTTCAGCTGCCGCCTGCGGGTAATCAATGGTTGACGTCTCACCACTTTGACGCAGACGAAGCTCAACACGTCCCTCTTTCTGCCAGGTTTTGCCCACGGTAACCCGAAAAGGAATCCCCAGCAGATCTGCATCCTTAAACTTGGATCCGGGCCGTTCATCCCGGTCGTCAAAGAGTACATCCAGTCCGCCGGCCTGTAGATCCAGGTACAGCTGTTCCGCAGCAGCCGTTGTCTCTTTGTCATTGGTGCCCAGGTTGAGCACCAACACCTGAAAGGGAGCCAGCGGCAGAGGAAAGATGATGCCGTTTTTATCATGGTTCTGTTCAATGGCGGCCGCAACCACCCGGCTGACCCCGATGCCGTAGCACCCCATCACCAGCGGCTGCTGTTTGCCGTCCTGATCCTGAAAAGTCGCCTCCAGGGCCTCGGAGTAATTGGTGCCCAGTTTAAAAATATGGCCGACCTCAATGCCCTCGGTGAGCTCCAGTCTGCCGCCGCAGACCGGACAGGGATCTTCAGGTGTAATCTGGCGCAGATCACCGGTCATAAGTGGTTTGAAATCACGCTCCGGGTTGACCCCGGTCAGATGGTGTCCTTTTTCGTTAGCACCGCAAGCGGCATTGACCATCTCCATCACCTCCTGGTCGGCAACCAGTTTGATGGGAATAGCAACCGGCCCGATATAGCCCACCGGCAGTTTGGTCAGTTTCCAGACCACATCGTCCTCGGCAAGTTCAACATCAGCAACATTCAGCATATTTTTCAGTTTCACCGACTGGACTTCCCGATCTCCGCGCACCAGTACGGCTACCGGTTCTTCATCGGCAAGATAGATCATGGTCTTGATCACGTTTTTGGGGCTCAGCTGCAGAAATTCAGCCACCCGATCCACCTTTTTCATACCCGGAGTTGCTACTTTGGCACATTCCTGCAGATCCTGATTTTTTTTCCCGACACCAGCTGAAACGACTTTCGCCTTTTCGACATTTGCCGCATAGTCACAGCCCGTACAGATAACCAGGGTATCCTCACCCGTATCGGCAAGCACCATGAACTCATGGGAAAACGAGCCGCCAATAGAACCGGAATCCGCTTCAACAGGGCGAAACTTCAGGCCGCATCGTTTAAAAATGCGGGTATAGGCAGCAAACATTTTTTTATAACTTTCCCCTGCCGCCTCATCGCTGACGTCAAAGGAATAGGCATCCTTCATCACAAACTCACGGCCGCGCATCAGCCCGAACCGGGGCCTGATCTCATCGCGAAACTTGGTCTGCACCTGGTACAGATTCATGGGCAGCTGCTTGTAGGAATGGAGCTCACGGCGGGCAATATCAGTGATTACCTCTTCATGGGTGGGCCCCAGGCAATAATCACGGCCATGGCGATCCTGAAAACGAAGGAGTTCAGGGCCGTACTTCTGCCAGCGTCCTGATTCCTGCCAGAGATCTGCCGGCTGTACCATGGGCATGAGCAGTTCCTGGGCCCCGGCCCGGTTCATCTCCTGGCGGACAATGGCTTCCACCTTCTGCATGGCGGCAAGGCCCAGGGGCAGATAGGTGTACAGGCCCGAGGTCAGTTTCCGGATACAACCGGCCCGCAGCATCAGCTGGTGACTGATAACCTCGGCCTCGGCTGGGGTTTCCTTGGTTGTGGGGAGCAGCATTTGAGAATAACGCATAGTCTTTCACTTCAGAATTTAAGATTATTTAGGTGGCAATATAATTCCAGGATACAGTTCAACCGCACAGTCCGGGCAGATGCTATGAGTAAAATCCGCCTCAGAATGTTTACTGATATACCCTTCAACTTCATTCCAGTATCCCTGGTCATCGCGTATTTTTTTGCACTTTGCACAGATAGGAAGCAGCCCGCTTAACAACTGCACTTCCTGGAGAACCTGCTCAAGTTTGTTGTTTTTCTGCCGTATCTCTTCTTCACGCTCATCGAGTTTGAGTAACATGCGCAGAAACAGGACAAGGGGCAGCGGTAAAATCAGAGAGGGGGCCAGCATTGAGACAACAACACCCAGCCAGTCAACATATCCCTGAAAAATAAGCAGCAAAATACTGGTTGTGCAGACAGAGAGCAGAACTGTCAAAACAGTTACTCCAAGAGCAACTGCAAACAACCCATATTTTTTTAACAACTGTACAAACATCGGATTCGCAGTTCCTCAACCAGTAAGTAACTCCTGCCTGCAGTTTTCAGGACTCAACTCCTTTCCGGCTTGCGTGCCAGTGCCTCAGCATCCATTTTCTGCAGTTCTTCTAAAAATGCCGGCAAAAGCTCCTGCTCAGGCAATTTTTTAAAGAGCTCACCTTTTTTAAAAATAATGCCCGTACCATGGCCTCCGGCAATCCCGATATCCGCTTCTTTAGCCTCACCCGGACCGTTGACAATGCAGCCCATAACGGCGACCTTGAGATTGGACTGCATGGTCTGCAATACCCGCTCTATCTCTTCGGCCATGGGAAACAGATCTATCCGGGTACGGCCGCAGGTGGGGCAGGATATCATCTCCGGCCCGCGTTCGCGGATGCGCAGAGAACGCAGCAGTTCAAACCCCACCCGGATCTCCTCTATGGGATCACGGGTCAGGGAAATACGAAAGGTGTCGCCAATGCCCTCAAAGAGCAGGATACCCAGGCCCACACTTGATTTGACAGTGCCGGGGATCAGGCCGCCGGCTTCGGTCACTCCAATATGTAATGGGTAATCAGTACGCTGGGATAACTCCCGGTAACCGGCAATGGTGGTCAAGGTGTCGGAAGATTTGATAGAAATTTTAATATCGATAAAACCCAATTCTTCCAGGGCGGCCACGTTGTTTAAGGCGCTCTCAATTAATGATTGGGTATTTTCCGGAGTGGGATATCCGTATTTTTTGAGCAGTTCCTTTTCAATGGAACCGGAGTTAACCCCTACCCGGATGGGTGCATTATGCATTTTCACCGCATCAACTACCCGGGCCAGCTTATCCGGACCTCCCAGGTTACCGGGATTAATGCGAATAGCCTGGGCGCCATTTTCCACAGCAGCCACGGCAAGCCTGGAGTCAAAATGAATATCGGCAATAAGCGGGATGGCAATCTGTTCCCGAATCAGGCGAATAGCCCCGGCCGATTCCATATCCGGAACCGCAACCCGGATCAATTCACAACCGGCTGCTTCAAGGCCCTTAATCTGGGTAACCGTTGCAATCACATCACGGGTATCGGTATTGGTCATGGACTGGACCGTAATGGGCGCGTCGCCACCTATGAGCGTATCACCAATATAAATCTGTCGTGTTTTTTTTCGTTCAATCATTCATCCATACCAAACATTGGGAACCACGGAAGC
>CAZQKF010000217.1:0-4671 GCA_964593645.1 uncultured Desulfobulbus sp. | reverse complement strand
GTAAAATATAATTCCGTTACCAACAAAATATTTTTCTTTTCCACTGATACTTTCCACATGGTCGACTTTGGCGACACAGCAGTAACCCCGCTGCCGGGATCTTATTCTACTACCAGTGCCGATTTTGAGGTCAGTCCGGACGGTGAGTACCTGGCAGCAACAAATAATGAATTTCTTGACCTTATTTCAATTGCCGACGGTTCGGTAACAACATTGTATGATTCTATGCTGCCGTTGGGCTTCGGAGCCTCGCGACATGATATGGTGTTTGCGCCGTCTTCGACAGGAAGCAGATGCAGTTTGTATGTGGTTAACGGAACAGATATTCTCGAGGTCTCAGGGTTTACAGGACAGTGCGGTCAATTTCCCTGGAAAATGTATAGACCTGCGATGACCGGTAAGGATTCGACATCTCTTTAATCAGGTCAAGAACTTAAAAAAAGGCCACGTCTACTGTTGACTTTTTTTATTTTTTGTGCGGGGGTCATGCTTCCTGAATTCAAATAAACCGCATTTCCCCTGTTATTTAATGATTAATAGGCATCAGGTGACCCGAAAGACCTCCTCAAGGGTGGTGTCACCAGCAAGAACTTTTTGTAATCCGTCTTCGCGCAGGGTCAGCATCGGAGTCTGAGGATCAGCCATTGCCTGACGTTTGACCTGGCCGGCATCTGAAGTGGTTAGAATAAGGGTCTTGATTTCATCGGAAAGAACCATCAGTTCAAAAATACCTATCCGCCCCTGATAGCCGGTGTGCAGGCATTCAGAGCACCCTTTGCCCCGATACAGGACAGCATCTGCAAATTGTTCTTCAGGCAGTTCCAGTTTTTCCAGATATTCCGGCGAGGGAGTATACGGTTCCCGGCAATGGGAACAGATTTTCCGTACCAGGCGCTGGGCCAGGATGGCATTTACCGAAGAGGACACCAGAAACGGTTCCACACCCATGTCTATCAAGCGAGTCACAGCACTGGCCGCATCATTGGTATGCAGGGTTGAAAAGACCAGATGCCCGGTCAGGGCAGCCTGGATCGCCATTTCTGCGGTTTCCATGTCCCGAATCTCACCTACCAGAATAATATCAGGATCCTGACGGACAATGGTACGAAGGCCGTTGGCAAAAGTGAGATCAATCTTGGCATTGACCTGCATCTGGCTGATTCCGTTGATCTGGTACTCAATAGGGTCTTCAACGGTAATAATATTTACATCCGGATGATTGAGCAGAGACAGGGCTGAGTACAGGGTGGTTGTTTTACCACTGCCGGTAGGACCGGTGACCAGGATGATGCCGTAGGGTGCCTTGATCAATTTCAAAAAAACATCCAGATCACGCCTGGACATGCCTAAATCTTCCAGGGAAAGCAGGACATTGGACTTGTCCAGCAGGCGCATAACCACCCGTTCGCCAAAGGCCGTAGGCAGTGACGAGACACGCAGATCCACATTTTTATCGGCAATCCGAATTTCAATGCGCCCGTCCTGGGGTAATCGCCGCTCGGCAATATCCATTTTGGCCATGATCTTGACCCTGGAAACAAGCTTAGCCTGGACATGCTTGGGCGGACTGAACATATCATAGAGGATACCGTCCACCCGTTTGCGGATCTTAACCCGGTCTTTAAAGGGCTCTATATGAATATCACTGGCATTATCCCGCACAGCCTGGGAGAGCATCAGGTTGACGAGTTTGATAACCGGAGCATCGCTGGTGTCGTCAAGAAGATCCGCCGTTTCTTCAATCGCCGAGAGAATGGCTTCGGGATTATCCTCATCAATATCCTGAAGCACCTGATCTGCTGCCCCCTGGCTGGTCTTGTCGTAAGCAGTGTTGATGGCAATAAAAATCTCATCATGCGGGGCCAGGAAGGTCTGCATCCCCTCCCAGTGCAATTCGCGCTGCAGGTCATCCAAGGGCTGAAAGTCAAGAGGTTCGGCCAGGGCAATATAGGATTCTTCCGGGGTAGCCACCGGCATCATCTTAAATTTTTTCAGAAAACCAATGGGAATTCGATCCGTGAAAAAGGGATCCGGAACCGGCGGCAGGGTCAGTTTCAGCTCAAGGCCGCACTGTAGACTTCGGGCATGCAGGAGATCTTCTTCAGAAAGTTTTTTCTGATGCACCAGAATTTCACCCAGCTTACCGCCCTTTTCCTGCTGGTGTGCCAGGGCTTCGTCAATGGCCTCTTCCTGCAGATCAAAGGATTCGACCAATATTTCTCCCAAACGCTTCATAATGTTTCGAAAGCAGCACAGGGCAACCTACTGCTCCTGCCCATGCTCCAGCTGCTTGAGATTTTCCCGAGCTACGTTTTGCAGGGCGCTGTCCACTCCCTGACCGCCACCTTCTTTGTCACCGCCTCTCCCTGCCAGATCCAGTACCTGCTGATACATCTTCTCAGCCTGGCCCTTGTCCCCGTCATGCTCATAAATAATACCCATATTGATAAGAGCATAGGGGTTGTTCGGATCAATTTTAAGGGCCTGGTTAAAAAACCCTCGGGCTTTTTCATATTCCTTGCGCTGCATCTTAACAAAACCCATATCAGCCAGAGCCGTTGCATGCTCCGGGTTTGGTTTTGCATGAAAAAATTTGTCAGGGATAGTACTGGATCCCTCCTGCACATATTCCATGATGTCGCGTTTTTTGTAGTACAGGGCCGCAAGTTCCGGTGAGCTTTCAACAATATGCGGAGTAATGAAGATGAACATGTTGGTTTTTTTTAGACTGGTGCCATGGGTTTTAAACAGCCAACCCAATCCGGGAATATCACCAAGAAACGGCACCTTATAATCTGCAGTGGAGGTATCTTGGCCGATAATCCCGCCAATAACGACAGTCTCCTCATTATGAACAACCACAGTAGTATCTGCGGTTCGTTTAAAGGTTGTCGGTTTGTTGACATCAGCACCACTTTTAATCTTGGTTACTTCAACTCCAATTTCAAGGCGAACCAAATCAGCCTGGTTGATCTGAGGAGTGATCTTCAGGGTCGTACCGACATCCTTATACTCATAATTAGTATAATCCTGAGTACTGCCTGAAGTAGAACTATTCAAACTTGTGATATAAGGAACATTCTCGCCAACAATAATGGAGGCCTCCTTGTTATCAGTAGTCAAAATCTGGGGTGTGGCCAGGATATTGATATCCGAGTCATCCTGATAGGCATTGATCACAGCGCCGATGTCAGGAAACTTTACACCGGCAATCTCCACACCCTGCTTCAACACCCCCATGGTGAATCCGCCTGGCATAGTTGTCGTCTCCCCGGCAATGCCCTCAATAAGACTGTAGGGGTTATCCTTATCGCCTGTAAATCCGCTGGCCAATGTTCCGGTTCCGTCTGCAAAGGTTCCGGCACCGCCCCACTCCACCCCGACTTTAAACGACTTATCAACAGAGACCTCCATGATAAGGGCTTCGAGATAGACCATGCGCCGGGGGATATCGAGTTTTTTAATTACATCCTCAAGCACCAGGTACTCTTCCCGGGGAGCGGTAATGATCAGGGCATTGGTCTCGGCATCAGCAGATACCTTGAGATCTTTGGACAGCACCGGAGTGGTTACCTTTTTCCCCTTTTTGGACGTGTTCTGCTGTGCGGGAAGATTATTTAAGACCTTGACCATCTCCTCGGCATTGGCATTCTGAAGATAATAGACATGAATTTTCCCGCCTCCCCGGGGTGCTTCCGAATCAAGCTGTGCCAACAGGCTACGTATTTTCGTAATTTGGGTTCTGGGAGCAAAGACAATCAGTGAATTGGTTCGCTCATAGGGAATAACCTTGGTTGTCTGCAGCCGCGTTCCTTTCTTGGCCGACCGCAGGAACAGCTGACTAATTGACTTGCTGACATTGGCAGCCGATGCATATTTGAGGGGCAGGATCACCAGCTCTTCCCCCACCGAGGGGACATCAACAACCCGGATAATTTCCATCAGACGATTGATATTGGACAGCACATCAGTGATAATCAGCATGCCGGACTGGGGATGAGCAATGACCACACTTGTTTTAGATACCAGCGGGGCCAGTATTTTTTTGAGCTCATTAGGATCTGAATGTGCCAGCGGGATAATCTGGGTGACCACCTTGTCTTCGGGGTACAGTTCCTCACCTTGCCTGACTGTGGGAATACTCTTTGACCGAGCCTGAACTGCCGGCACGATTTTGATAATGGCCCCGCTGGGAACTGTGGTAAAACCATGCACTTCCAGTACGGATTCAAAGACCCGGTAGGCGTCCTCCTCGGAAATTCTGGTAGGCGAAATAATAGTTACCTTGCCCTTGACCGAACGGTCTACAACAAAGTTTCTCCCAGTTAACTCACTTATATATTTAATAAAAAGGTTAATATCGACATCGTTGAAGTCAATAGTAACATACCGCTGGCTAGCTGCTTCATCTGGTTTTGCAGCCAGAGCACAGGGAAGCTGGAGAACAAGGATAAAGCACCCCAGGCACAGCAGAATGCAGCACAGTCTTTCTAATTTTTGATTAAAAATTTGCATAATACAGATATACACAGAAATGACTCTCCGTGCAAAACATGTTTATTGGAACGTTTTGTCCACTACCGGCAGCAAAGCCGATTTATTCCCTGGGCATCTCATCTATGCCCGGCAGGTCCTCTGCCTCATTCGGTTCAGCCGAATCACCAAGACCGG
>CAZQKF010000216.1:0-4676 GCA_964593645.1 uncultured Desulfobulbus sp. | reverse complement strand
CCATAGAGATAAAGGAGGCCGCCGACATCCAGTCAGCACCGGTTGCCATACCGTTAAGTACGGGATGCACGCCCTTACCGGCAACATAAAACTCACCGGTGGTCGCGGCCCGCGCCTTAATGGCAATGAAAATGTACAGGGCAAAGGTCGCCCCGACAACAAGATACGTCATTAATTGTAGACTCATCAGTTCCCCCTTAGTCTTCCTGGACGCCGAATTTTATATCAAGCTTATTCATACGCCAGGCGTAGAAAAAGATGAGCACGACAAAGGTATAAATTGAACCCTGCTGTGCAAACCAGAACCCGAGCGGGTAACCGCCCAAGATATGAATGCTGTTCAACGTCGGGGCCAACAAAATGCCGCAGCCATACGATACGATGAACCAGACGACTAGACATCCTATAACCAGGCGGATGTTTGCCTTCCAGTACTCTCCTCCGGAATCACTACTCATGTATCCTCCTCCTTTTAATATTTCATGGGCAGCAGGCTGCCCCACCTCCCACGGATAACTCCCACACCAGCACAAAAAACACTGAATTGTAATTCAGTAAAGATTTTTATACTTTTTGAACGGTTTTCTGTCAAGAAATTTGGTCGCTGTTCCGCTCATAGCAAGGAAATGCGCGAATAGTTCTCACGATTAACAAACCGGACAACAGACACTGAAAGGAAAGTATAATCCTGTTATTTCAGGACATCAGTCCTCGAATCCGGCCTGCAAGATAGAGTTCCTTCAGGGTTCGTATCCCACCGTGACGAAATTTTTTAATGAGAAACAAAAAAAGATAGGCTGTCTGCAGAGCATCTTCCAGAGCGTCATGGGGTTTAAACCGAGGCAGATTAAATTCTTCGGTCAGTGTATCCAGGTTATAGGATTGGGCCTGATCACAACCGCCGTAAAAATCAGTACACCTGGCCTCTGCATAGCCCCGGGCAAGGCGCATGGTATCGATACTGGGGTTGGACAGCATACCACCCAGGCTTGCCCGGGTGGCCTTGGCGAGAAAATGCATGTCAATACCGACAAAATGGCCGACCAGCAGGGCGTCACCACAAAACTCAATGAACTCGGGCAGCACCTCGTCCATGGACGGGGCTGCTTTCAATTCTTCCGGGGTAATCCGGTGTACCAGGGTTGCCTGGTTGGGATCGATATTAGCTGGTCGTATATACTGATGAAAAGTCTGGCTGAGTTCGATCTGCAGGTTGACGATACGAACCGCACCAATGGAGATAATCTCATCCTTACGCTTATTAAGCCCGGTAAGTTCGGTATCGCAGACCACAAAGGTGTACTCGTGCAGCGGCCTGCCCTGATTAAAGTCGGCAAATATTTTTTTATTGTGAACCAGCACCGGGTGAGGTTTGCGCAGCCCGGACAGAGATTTGAGGAAATCAAACATATCAGCTGACCGGAAAGATAGTCTTCAATAGCCCGTGCAGCCGTTCAATAACCTCAAAGGAGTCACGGAGCATACGTTTTTCCAGGTCGGAAAGCTCGACCGGATTGATGTGATTGTCCGGCAGAACTCCCTCTTCTATCTGGTTGAGCTGGTGGATAAGGCGCAACTGCATTTGCATCTCATAGGCATCACAGGAACTGGCCCACAACTCTTCACCGATATGCCCTTCTTTGGCCAGCACCTTAAAACGAGCCAGGGTATTGGTCTCGCTGATACCGTGCTTAAGCGCCAAAACCCGGGCAAAGTTGACAAAGGGCGTTAAGCCCTGCCGTTTAATGTCTAATTTGTTCTTATGCTCGCCGTCTTTTTCCACGATAAAATTTTTGAAAAACGACAGCGGCGCCCGGCCGGCCATACACTCTCTTGCCAGGTGGAGGAGATAAATCTCCTGCCGCCGGGAGATGTCGTTGAGATGCTGGCGCAGTTCGCGGGCCAGAGCATTTTTGCCATACCCCGGCCTGAAATCAAAAAAGATGGTCACCAGCAGCAGCTCCTGCGGATCCGGGGTATCTACCCAGTGACTGAAATACTCTTTCCAGACCGAAAGCGGCTGGCACCACTTGGGATTGACAGCCATGATCTCGCCCGGACAGAGCGGATACCCGCAGTTAACCAGATGATCAATGGCCTTACGGGCAAAGGCGGTGAAATACTCCTCAGCCCGCTTACGTTCTTCGTCATTTTCTGGATCGACATAGACGATACCGTTATCCTGGTCTGTTTTGAATGTCTGCTCCCGGCGTCCCTCCGACCCCATGAGCATCCAGCAGTAATCCACGGGCGGCTTGCCCATTTCCTGCTCCAGCAGGGTCAAAAGCCGCTCCAGAATATGATCATTTAAAATGGAGATCATACGGGCGATATTGCCTGCTTTGGCTCCCTCCTTGATCAGATTGCGGATCATTTCCGGAATTTTCTGAGACAGAGGATACAGACCTTCAATGGTCCGCTGCTTGCCAATCTCCTTGAACAGAGAATACGGAGAATTTCCCTGCAGGAGCATGATGTCATGGGATGTCACCACGCCGATAATCTTGCCCTGGCGCTCTACGGCCAGGTGATGAATGCCGGTGGACATCATCTGCAGCAGGGCATCAAAGCAGACCGACTGGGACAGCACGGTGCCGACAGGGGCGGACATGATCTGCTCAACCGGCAAGTTATAATCCAGACCATGGGCCAGAACCTTGTTGCGCAGGTCACGGTCGGTGATTATGCCGATAACATTGTCAGAATTACCTGACTCGTGAACCAGCAACGAGCCTATACGATAGCCTGCCATAGTGGAGGCCGCCTGTTGAATGGGGGTATCAGCCGGAACCTTGCGCGGCGCCTGCTTGACAATGTCGCCGACCTGCATGGAAAAGAGATACAGGTCTTCATCACCACGTCGGGTCATCTTATGGTGGCGCAGTTCGGCATAGGCGGTATTGACGATCTTTTCGGAAAAACTCTTCAGATAATACTGGGCAAAACCGGGCTGGGAGCCGATCAACTCAAGAAAAATATCCCGGGGCAGAAGAAAACAAAAGGTATCTTCAACAGTCTCGATATCAAGATTGGGCTTGGTACCGCGAATAATAGGCAAGGCACCCACATAGGATCCCACGCCACGGTAATCCTTAAGGGTTACCTCACCTTCGTCGTCCATGATAAACGACTTTACCCCGCCCTGCTGAATCAGGTACAGGTAGGATACTTCGGTTTCACCGGCAGTGAACAACCGGGTTTCCTTGGGAAAAAAATCTACTTTGATATGCCGGGCCACCTGGTGCAGGGTGTCGTCATCAAGCTCGTTAAAGGGCATGATGTTGGCCAGAAACTCCACCACCACTTCAGGTGCCACAGAATGGACATCTCCATCGACTACCATGATTTCCTTGCCTCCACAGCAGGCAGTTGCCTGCTCATCATGTAAACGTCTATTTACTTGAGGATAGGACAGCAGTGTACCGCCTGCCGACATCCATGGCAATATTTGTATTACGGTTGCTGGTAATATTTTGGTACAGGAAATTATTCAACACGTCCCAATAATGAGAAGACAGAGAGTTCAGGATGAATAGTCCAGACCACAAGAAACGGGATGCTGAGCTGCATCCCGCCTCTTGTACGTACATCTATTCTCCAGCATAGCAGTGCTGGTTTTTTGTTTATAAGCTCTTTTTGCCTGCAACCAGGTGATCTACAACAGCGGGATCAGCCAGGGTTGAGGTGTCGCCGAAGTTTTCAAAATCATCGGCGGCAATCTTGCGCAGGATACGGCGCATGATCTTGCCGGAACGGGTCTTGGGCAGGCCGGGAGCCCACATAATCACCTCAGGGGTGGCAATGGGACCAATCTCCGAGCGGACATGCTTACGCAGTTCAGCCCGCAACTCTTCCGATTCTTCAGCCGAGGCCATCAGAGTCACATAGGCAAATATGGTCTGGCCCTTGATCGGATGCGGCATACCGACAACGGCAGCCTCGGCAACCGACGGGTGGGAAACCAGCGCAGACTCGATCTCAGCTGTTCCCAGGCGATGACCCGAGACGTTGATAACGTCGTCAAGGCGACCCATGATCCAGAAACAGCCGTCCTCATCCTTACGGGCTCCGTCTTCAGGATCATAGGTGTTTTCGTAGCGATTAAAATAGGTTTTCTTGAAACGCTCGGGATTTTTATACACACCACGCAGCATACCCGGCCAGGGTTTGCGGATAACCAGGTGCCCCCCCTCGTTGACCCCAGCCTCGTTGCCCTCCTCATCGTAAATCGCGGCATCAATACCGGGCAGCGGATAGGTGGCGGAACCTGGTTTCAGGGTGGTTGCATAGGGCAGCGGAGAAATCATAATACCGCCGGTCTCTGTCTGCCACCAGGTATCCACAATGGGCAGCTTCTCCTTGCCTATATTAACATAATACCACATCCAGGCCTCGGGGTTGATGGGCTCACCCACTGACCCAAGCACGCGCAGGCTGGACAGATCCCAACGCTTGGTGGGCTCTTCACCCTCACGCATGAGCGCCCGGATAACCGTGGGTGCCGTATAGAAGATGTTGACCTTGAACTTCTCAACAATCTGCCAGAAACGATCCGGTCCAGGGTAAGAGGGAACGCCCTCAAACATAAGCGAGGTAGCACCCAGGCCAAGAGGTCCATACAGGATATAGGAATGACCGGTAATCCAGCCGATATCGGCCGTACACCAGTAGACATC
>CAZQKF010000215.1:0-4679 GCA_964593645.1 uncultured Desulfobulbus sp. | reverse complement strand
TATCGGCCCTATCCTGGCCAGGATCATAAGCGTCATACCCGGCTGGAGATTTTTTATTCTGCCACGCATGGATAACCGTACCCGGCCGTGGACAGAATGCCATTGCCCAGTCCCGTCATGGAGCAGCACCTGGCTGGACTCAATTTCAAAGCGGGATTTTTTTTTGTTGTATTCAACCATGGCAGCCAGGGTGCCGACCAGAGTTACAGACTGCTGTTTGGCAAGGAGACCGGCAATATGGTCTGTTTGTTTCGGCCGCTGCAGGTGGTGAATGGTGTTGAGATGACCAATGAGAAAAAACAGGGGCAGGCAGAGAAACAGGGCAACCTGCTGTTTTCTAAAAGAGAAATACAGTGCAGCGGCTGCCGACAGAGCTAGAAGTATAACGAGTGTTGTGCGCGGTAGAATTGCAGGATAAAACCGACCGGTGATGGTTCCGAGAAGACAGCAGACAGTAACCGGAATCAGGATGTTATAATCGCACCACCTGATCGTCTGTCGTACTGTATCGGCAGCAAACCACACCTTGCTCTAATTCCTCAGTAGCTGTTTAATTGCCTGCAGGTGTTTATCCATGCCGCCGCGATGTAGTCGGACAAGTTCACCGGCACTGCCTGCCATGGCTGCGTGTTTGTTACTGTCTGCAAGTATGGTGGATGCAGCCTGAAGCAGAGTTCCTGCGGTAACCGATTGTGCTCCGCCGCAGGCAACAAGGTCGTGGGCAATCTCGGAAAAATCTTCCATGTGCGGGCCAAACAGAACAGGGACACTGTAGGCCGCCGGTTCAATGGGGTTATGTCCGCCCCGGGCCACAAGGCTGCCGCCGACAAAGGCCAGATGTGCAAGGTTGTAACAGGAGGCAAGCTCGCCCAGGGTATTGAGGATCAGGACATTGCCGCCTTTATTCCGGTCATCCGTTCTGAGGCGGGGATGTAAGCCGTGTTTCCCGGCCAGATTGCAAATCTCATCGGCCCGGCCGATATCCCGCGGGGCCAGGATGAGAAAGAGGTCTGTGTCGGTGACAAGCCGGGCAAAGGCTGTACACAGGATTTCTTCTTCACCTGTGTGGGTTGAGCCGCAGACCCAGATTGTATGGTGATCGGCAATCCCTAAAGACGCCCTGGTAATCTGCGGGGCTGCAGAACCTGTTGTGTCAAGATCATATTTGAGGTTGCCCAGGGTGATCACCTTGTCAGCATTGATTCCAAGCTGGATCATCTTGTCTCCGTCAGCTGCTGTCTGCATGGAGAGCAGGCTGAAGCATTGAAACATGGGCTTGAAAAAGAAGGAGAATCGCCTGTACAATGCAAAGGACTTCTCAGAGATGCGGCCGTTAACCAGCAGGGTTGGGATTTTATTTTTGTGCAGCATCCACAACCAGTTGGGCCAGAAATCCGTTTCTACCAGTATGAAAATATCCGGCCGAATGGCGGTAATAAAGCGCTGTACGGCAAACCAAAGGTCAAAAGGGCTGTGGCCGATACGATCGACATGAGGGGCTATCAGGGTGTCAGCAAGTTCACTGCCGCTACGGGTTGCAGCAGTGAAGACGATTTTCGTGTCAGCTCTTTCGGCCCGAATTGCCCTGACAAGGGGCAGGGCAGAGGTCACCTCACCGATTGACAGGGCATGCACCCAGATGACCGGCCCGGTAGCTGAGCCGGCAGCACCTTGCTCGGCAATCCTGTTGCTCTGCCATCCCAGTCGTTCCAAGGTTCTGCCTCGGTATTTTTTTTGTGCCACAACAACCAAGGCTATCAGGGGAAGAAAGAGCAGGCAGAAAAAGGTGATAAAAAAATTATAGACCAGGATCATAGACATTGTATAGTCGGCAGGAGAACCAGCAGATTCCTGCCTTGATTTTTATGAAACACTACGTAGAGATCGTTGTGCTGGCCTGATTATCCCGCATTCCTTCACTGTTGTCAAACATGCCATGAATCTTGTCCTCTTTGCAGAAAACGAACTTGCCGGAGATCGGCTGCTGTTAATCGATCGGCGAGCCGCGCATATTCGCTCCATTCTCGGGCTCGTTCCAGGAGATACCCTGCGCGTCGGCATGGTCAACGGCAAGATAGGACAGGGAGAGATTCTCAGCGACAGTAAGAATGGTCTTGAGCTCAGGGTTCTCCTTGATCAGGATCCGCCGCCTCCGGGCCGGGTAGAGCTTATCCTGGCCCTGCCCCGACCCATTATGTTGCAGCGGATTTTGAAACAGGCCACAGTTTTTGGGGTGCGTCGTTTTCATCTTATCAGGTCGGCCAGGGTGGAAAAGTCATTTTTCCATTCCCCGGTGCTGCAGCCGGAAAAAATACATGCACTCCTGCTGGAAGGATTGGAGCAGGCCGTTGATACCCAACTTCCAGAAGTTATCGTCTACCATCGTTTTAAACCCTTTGTTGAAGATGTAGTGCCGACCCTGCAGGGGCAGGGAATTATAGCTCATCCCGGTGTACTGGCGCTGCTGCCGGAGGTGTGTTCGGCAAGGGGAAAGGGAAGCAGCAGAATACTTCTGGCCGTGGGGCCGGAAGGGGGCTGGAATGATTTTGAGATGCAATGCTTTATGGAGCAGGGTTTTGCCGGATTTTCCATGGGCCGGAGAATCCTTCATGTGGATACCGCTGTTGTTGCCCTGCTGGCACAGCTGCAGCTGTTGACTGCCATGGACTATGTTGGGTAGCCGGTAGAGGCAGGACAGCATATCCTCGCATATTCAATGCAGGAAAGCATAGACTGATGTCCCTCCTCTGGTTCAGCTGTTATCCAAAAATACCTTTTAAAAAGAAGAAAAAAGCCATGGCCATGACGGCTCCGGCCGGTAGGGTGACCACCCAGGAGATGATAATATTCATCACCACCCGCAGGTCAAGGGCACCAATACCGCGGGCAAGGCCGACTCCTAAGACCGAGCCCACCAGAATATGGGTGGTGGAGACGGGCAGGCCGGTACGGGATGCAAGTACAACTGTGGAGGCCGCTGCAAGCTCTGCACAAAATCCCCGGGAGGGGGTAAGCTCTGTAATCTTGGTTCCCACAGTGAGCATTACCCGATACCCCAGGGTGACAAGCCCGGTGACAATACCAGCGCCGCCGACCACCAGTATCCAGATGGGCATTTTGGACGTCTGCATAACCTCGCCACCTGATGTGACAATGGATACAACCGCAGCCAGCGGTCCAATACCGTTTGCCACATCATTTGAGCCATGGGCAAAGGCCATGGAGCAGGCCGTAAAGAGCATCATGGGGGTGAAGACCTTTTCCACACTGGCAAAGTGAAATTCCCGATCCGCATCCGGATCTTCTTCAACTTTTCGAATAAGGGTCCAGCCCAGGATTGCAGTTAAAATACCAATGGCAACGGCTATTGCAAAACTTTGGATACCGGTGAGGTCAATGTTTAAGTGTTTTAACCCCTTAAACAGAGTGACCAGTGAGATAATAAACCCGACCATAAAGATATAGAAAGGGGCATATTTCTTGGCATTTTTCAGGGGGTTGTCTGTATCAAATATGAGCTTACGGGTACTCATCACCAGCAGAAAGGAGATTGTACCGCCTATTACCGGTGATACCACCCAGCTGGCAATAATTTTACCTATTTTGGCCCAGTTTACGGCATCAGGGCCTATGCCGACAATGGCAAAGCCTACGAGCGCGCCGACAATGGAATGGGTTGTAGAAACCGGCCACCCCTTAGTTGAGGCAATCATCAACCAGACTGCAGCGGCCAGCAAGGACGCAAGCATGCCGTAGACAAGAATTTCCGGCTGATCAACAATAGATATGGGATCAATTATACCCTTGCGAATGGTATTGGTTACGTTGCCGCCGGCCAGAACAGCTCCGGCAAATTCAAAGACAATGGCAATGCCGATAGCCTGTTTGACGCTGACGGCACCGGCACCCACCGAAGTACCCATGGCATTGGCCAGGTCGTTGGCACCAACGCCCCAGGTCATGTACAGGCCGAAAACAATGGCTAAAATAATCAGGATAGTGCCGTAGGCTGTTATAATTTCCATCTCTTTTCTCTCTCCCTTTATATGAAAGGCACCATAAAGCACTGACCTTGCCATGCCGCAGTGACGCATTTTCATTGTTCGTTGTGGCCGGTGAATCCGGTCCAGCCATGCTGGTTATTTTGACAAAAACAACAGCAGCCTATCCGACATATTTTCAGCCTGGTTGGACATGTTGCCCAGCAGGTCTATAATCTGGTACCAGAACATAACCGAGACCGGCGACATGGTATCTTCAGTCGAAAACAGGGCTTGTTTAATCCGGTGCAGAGTCTGGTCGAGATTATGTTCACTGCTTCGGACACCGGCGATCATTTCGATAACCTTATCATGCTCCCGGCCACCGAATCCGACCTGCACCAGTTCGTCGAGCTCCTCGATCATCAGCTTGGCATCTTCGCAGATCTTCAATGTACCGGACAGCAGTTCATCCAGCAGTTCCCTGATCGCCTCGGGGACTTCCATATGTCTGCTGGTCAGGATCTGGCCGATTTTTTCCGTGTCATCGGCCAGGGCGTCCTGATCACGCAGCAGGTTGAGCAGGTCGCGTCGGTCAACGGGCATGAACAGAGTTTTGGGCATCTGCAGCCGAAACACACTCTTTTGTTTATCAGCCTTGGTTTCCAGTTCATCAATCCGACCTGCAAGCTCCTGCAC
>CAZQKF010000214.1:0-4696 GCA_964593645.1 uncultured Desulfobulbus sp. | reverse complement strand
AAGTATAATTGGGAAACTCGATCACGCCCAGCAGGGCGCCCCTGAAACGCTTACACCTCGGAGAGCTATCAACTTTCAGAGTGTAGTTTGTTGATCGTTTACATAGCAATTAAAGACAATACTATTATGACAACCTTGCCCATAGAATGGCAAAAAACCATATGCCATGTTTGCGGGACACAGGCTGGCGAGCCGGTAGCTTACCAAGGGCGGCCCCTTACCAGGGGCCAATTCGGCTATGAAATTCATCCCATAGTCTGCAATTGCGGTCTGGTCTATTTGAATCCGCGTTGGAGTGCGGCCACCTACGATACATTTTATCAACAATTATATGACGACCTCTATCGCCTGGAGATAAAGCCAGACTACGGAATAGAGGGTGTTCTACAACATATGGCCCAGGTATGGGGGCGCGCTGCCCCTCATCTCAAACAACTACCCGTCAATATCCTTGATGCCGGCTGTGGCTCAGGACACGGGCTCCGCTATCTTAGCGAAAAAATACCCGGTGCTAAACTATCCGGAATAGAGGCTTCGCCCGAATGCTGCCGCACCCTGCGCGAGGAGATCGGGGCGGAGGTGGTTGATTCCGACCTAAACGGCGACTGGACGCAACGCTGTAGAGGACGGTTTGACTTTATCGTCATGCGGCATGTGGTCGAGCATCTGCTCGATCCATTGACCACCCTGCCGCGAATCAGGGATGCGTTATCTCCCCATGGGGTTATCTACATCGCCGTCCCTGACATGATGCACCCGCGCACAGTGCTGCGTGATTACGACAAATGGTGGGAATATTGGTTCCGGGCCGTACATCCTTATTATTACTGCCGGGAAACCCTGTTCACCACCTTGAATATGACCGGCCTCTACCCCCTTGGCTGGGGTGAGGAGAACGAAGAAATATGGATCATGGCAACAGCCGGCCCACAGCAGGGGCATACGGTTGATTCGCGATTACGGGCTAAACAGATCCAACTCTTGCAAAAATTAATACCCTAGGAGTTAGCATGAAAGGACAACCGGTTATAATACTCATAGTTGCCACCTCTTTCGGGGAAATTGACTGGATTCTCCCGGCGCTGGCCCGGTTTAAGGAAAGCAACCCAGGATGGCGGCTTGTTACCCTCTTCGGACATAAGCAGATTTTTGATATCCTGCGAACCAATGCCGCTCTATATCAACAGTTCGCCGCCGTCTCCGACTTAAATATTGTGCCCCAGGAGATTGATTCCCTGCTGCTTGACGAAGCTAATCCCGAGGATATCCGGCTGATCTTAAAAGACTTCAACCGTGATGAATTCGCGCCCTACAAGGTAGAACTGGCCAATCGCTGCCCCGCGGCGGTAGTGATCAGTTATCCACATTCCAACCACATATATTCCAGCCGCGATGAGCCGGTGACGGACTGTAATCATCCTGATGCCCACAGCCGGCACGATTTCTTAGTCCTGTCCTCTCCAAATGATATCCCCCACTGGTCCCGCCTGGCAGACCGCAAAAAAATTAAGACCTTCGGTTACCCCCGCTATGATTCCTGGTGGGTAAACCATCTTATTGAAACGGATGAATTTCAACAATCCCAGGAGTACCAAATGGCCCAGGGCCATAAACCGGTATTCTTCTATATATCCCGTGGCCCCCACCCTCATTACCTGAGTATTGACGATTATCAATATCTGCTCTCGTCCTTTATGGAGCAGGCCATGGCCTGCTCTAACTCACTTATCTTGATCAAACCACATCCCAGGCAGGATATGGAAGAACTCAATCGTCTACTGGCACCCTATGACCGGGATAGGTGGATCATATCGGGACTGCATTTAATGCAGCTCGCCACCCTGGCCAATGTAGTAATTTCCGGCTGGTCATCCGGAATTCTTGATGCTCTGGCGGTGGACAAACCAGTAATCGAATTCTGGCGCTTCGGCGGTCGTGACCCCAACTGTCGTCGGGACAAAAACGGCGCGTATACCAGTATTTACCGAGAACTAGGCCTTGCCGCGCCAGCGGACACCGCGGCCGAACTCGCCAGCCTAATGCGGGAGGCCCTATCCGATCCCAATAGTCAACGCTGGCAGGCACAGCGGTTATCCTTTGCCAAGCACTGCCGTCAGACCGCTGATGCCTCCGGCGCCTTAGCCGAATTTTTTCTTCGGGAGACAGAGAACCGGCGGCAGGCCGGCAAGGTAAAAAATACTGCTGCTACCGAAGGCGGTATTGTCCGGACGATGCTGAACCACGTAGAAAAAATGGCGGCAAACGAAGATATAACCGGCAGTAAACACTGGCTGGAATTCATGTTAAAGGAGTTCCCTTCTGATTCGAGGATACATAACAGCCTGGGAGTCATCCTTTTTAACAGTGGAGATTTCGTCCCGGCGGTTGACCGTCTGGTAGAGAGCTTAAATATAGACGAGGATTATCTTGAGGCGGCCGTCAACCTAACTCAGATCTTAATCTCCATGGAACGCGATAACGATGCCGACGAACTGGCGATCACCTTCTTCCGGCGCCAAGACGAAGAAAATAGACGCAAATTTCTGCGCGAGTTGGAAGATTGTCTGACCAATGAACAATTCAACCGGATCAAACAAAAAATCTCCAGCCTCGCCGGAGGTTGAAATTGACCTATGACGTGGCCATCATTGGCGGCGGGATTATCGGCTTGGCCACCTGTTATCAACTATTAAACCAAGACCGGAATCTCAAAATACTCCTGCTGGAAAAAGAGGCTGATATCGGGCGCCATCAAACCGGTCATAACAGCGGGGTGATTCACTCGGGTATCTATTACCAGCCCGGCTCACTAAAGGCGGCAAACTGCCGGCAGGGATATGATTTGCTCCTGAATTTTGCCGACCGTTACGGCATACCTTATGAAATCTGCGGCAAAATAATTGTGGCCACTGGCAAAGAGGAGCTGCCACGCCTTGAAGAGCTTTACCAACGGGGCAGGCAAAACGGTTTAGAGGGCCTGAAAAAACTACCTCCGGAGGCAGTCAGGGAGCGTGAACCGCACGTCCGGAGCCTGACCGGTATTTATGTACCCCAAACCGGCATTATCGATTTTGGAACGTTGGCGGATAAATTAAGGATCCTGGTACTGGAGAAAGGGGTGGAGATCCGCTATGGAGAAAAGGTCAAGAGGGTGCTGACCAGAAACAACTATCAGGAAGTTGTCACTTCCACCAACAGGTTCCATGCCAGGAAAGTAGTTTGCTGCGCCGGTCTCCAGTCGGACAGGCTTGCCCGCCACAATCATCCGGAGCTGCCGGTCAAAATAATCCCCTTCCGGGGCGAATATTTCAAGCTTAAACCGGGGAAAAGGCCCCTGATAAGATCCTTGATCTATCCGGTGCCGGATCCGGCTTTCCCGTTTCTGGGAGTTCATTTTACCAGAATGATTAATGGCGAGGTTGAGGCGGGCCCCAATGCGGTGCTGGCCTGGAAGCGGGAGGGGTATGCCAAGACCGATTTCAGTTTAAAGGATACCATGGAAAGCTTATTATGGCCGGGGTTCCAGAAGATTGCCGCCAGATACTGGCAGGCTGGAGCCAAGGAGATGTACCGTTCATTTAGCAAACGGGGATTTGTCGAGGCTCTGCGGAAATTAGTGCCGGAAATCAAGGCATCGGATCTGGAGCCGGGCGGAACCGGGGTCAGAGCCCAGGCCTGTACGCGGGACGGCAGGCTGTTAGATGATTTTTATATTGTCGGCGACTCGCCGCTTATCCATGTCTGCAACGCCCCCTCGCCCGCGGCAACAGCCTCACTGGCTATCGGCAAATATATAAGTGACAGACTCCTGGCCCAACCAAGATAAACAAGCTGTAACTATTCTGGGTAGTTTAGATCGGCCTTCCCGATCCAGCCACGCTGATCAGTTCGCCTTTCAGCCTCGCCAATACCTTCGGCCAATTACCTGCCTCTGGCTGCCGGAAAAGCCGCACGGAAGAATACCATGGTGTATCCTCCCTGTCCAACAGCCAACGCCAATCAGGGACATAGGGCAGAAGAAGCCAGGCCTTAACACCTAAGGCCCCGGCCAGATGAACCACCGAAGTATCTACCGTTACCACAAGATCAAGATGACTCATGGCGGCAGCGGTATGGGCAAATGATTTCAGGTGAGGAGCCAAATCACAAACCCCGTCTGCCGTATCCGGAGGCGCGTCCTTACTGAGACTGTAAAAGCTGACCTCCGGAGTCTTAAAAATTTCCCTGAACACCTTATAGGGGATGGAGCGTTTACCATCCTTTAAATGTTTAGGGTTACCCTGCCAGACAACCCCAACCCGGAATCTATCCGCCCTATTGATAATTTCCGCAAGCTCCTCACGCAGATCGCCAGGAACCCGCAGATAGCCCTCAGGCGAAGGAATGGCATCCTGATCCACGGACAAAATTGCCGGTAAATCGAGCAGAGGACAATAGCATTGCGCTACCTTGGCAATATTGCTCAGAACTCCCTTGCCTACTATGGCGTCGGCCACCCCTGAGGCCTGAAAAAGCTCTATCAAATGTCCCCCGCAGACCAAGAGGATTTTCCCAACTCGTTCACCAACCATGGCGAGATAGCGGATAAACTGGATATTGTCACCAGCCCCCTGTTCGGTATGAATGAGAACTGTGGCCTCAGGCAGACGTTCCCCCCGCCAAAGCGGCAGCGGCACATCTGGTTTTACAGCCTGGG
>CAZQKF010000213.1:0-4710 GCA_964593645.1 uncultured Desulfobulbus sp. | reverse complement strand
CGTCCAGGGTGCCGATGGTCAGGGCCCCATTCATGGAAAATTTCATATTGCCGGTGCCGGAAGCCTCCATACCTGCCTGGGAAATCTGTTCGGACAGGTCGGTCATGGGATAGACTATGTGGTCGATTTTGACGTTGTAATTGGCAATAAAAAAGACCTTGAGCCGGTCGCGGACGTCCGGGTCGTTGTTCACTACCCGGGCCACCGAGGTGATCAGCTTGATCATCCGTTTGGCCATGAAATAGCCGGGTGCGGCCTTGCCGCCGAAGACAAAGAGGCGGGGTGTTATTTCAATGTCCGGGTTGGCCTTGATCCGGTTGTACAAGGTGATGATGTGGAGCACATTCAGATGCTGTCGCTTATATTCATGGATACGTTTGACCTGGACATCAAACATGGCTTTAGGATCAACAATCAGCTTGTCGTCACGCAAAATCATTTGAGCCACATCCTGCTTGTTGTCCTCCTTGACCTTACGCCAGGCGTCAAGAAAAGGCGCATCATCGGCCAGTTTTTCCAGTTTACGCAACTCATCCAAATGGGTCAGCCAGTTCTCACCAATAGCCTCGGTGATCAGGGCTGTCAGGCGGGGGTTGCTCACTGCGATCCAGCGCCGGGGTGTGACTCCGTTGGTGACATTGCGGATCTTACCGGGATACATGGTATTCCAGTCGGCCAGGGTATGCTTGCGCAGCAGGTCAGTGTGCATGGCCGCCACCCCGTTGATGGCCTTGGAGCCGATACAGGCAAGGTTGGCCATGCGCACGTAGCGGGACCCGGTTTCATCAATAATGGACATCCGCTCAATGCGCCCCTCATCCCCTGGATATTTCAGCCGTACCTCGTCCAGGAAACGGCGGTTGATTTCATAGATGATCTCCAGATGCCTGGGCAGCAGGCTGCCGAACAGGTCTATCTGCCACTTCTCCATGGCCTCGGGCAACAGGGTATGGTTGGTGTAGCAGAGGGTGGTTTTGGTAATCTCCCAGGCCTTGTCCCAGTCGTACAGATGAATGTCCACCAGCAGCCGCATCAGTTCCGGCACCGCAATTGAGGGGTGGGTATCGTTGAGCTGGGCGGCAAAGTTATCTGCAAAGTTATCAAGGCTGTCGTTCATGAACAGGTGGATTTTGATCATGTCCTGCAGAGAGCAGGATGTGAAAAAATACTGCTGTTCCAGGCGCAGCTGCTTGCCCTGGAACTGTTCATCATTTGGGTATAATACCTTGGTGATGGTCTCGGCCTTGATCTTGTCTTCCACTGCCCCGTAATAGTCGCCGGTATTAAAATCGGCAAAGTCAAAGGATTCGTGCGCCTCAGCACTCCACAGCCGCAGCACGTTGACGTTGTTTACCTTGTAACCGGGGACCGGGGTGTCATAGGGAATGCCGGTGATGACCCGGGCCGGAATCCAGCGGATTCTCCTGCTGCCCTGTTCGCCGTGATACACCTCGGTGTGGCCGCCGAATCCCACATCACAGGCAATATCAGGTTTCTTGATCTCCCAGGGGTTGCCGGAGTGGAGCCAGCGGTCGCTGATCTCTTTCTGCCAGCCGTTTTCAATCTCCTGGTCAAACATGCCATACTCGTAGCGGATTCCGTAGCCGATGGCCGGGATCTGCAGGGTGGCGAGCGAATCCAGATAACAGGCTGCCAGCCGACCCAGGCCGCCGTTGCCCAGGCCCGGTTCCTCTTCATGGTCGATGATCTCTTTTAAATCCAGACCACACTCCTCGGCTGCCACGGCAAATTCCTCGTACAGACCCAGGTTGACCAGGTTGTTATGGAGGTGGGGTCCCATGAGAAATTCTGCTGACAGGTAACAGACAATTTTGGAGTCTTTGGCCAGCAGCGTTTCCACCGAATTGATAAACAGATGCTGCATCCGGTCACGCAGGGTATGGGACACAGACATATAGATATCATTGAGCGTGGCACCCTGGGTGGTGACGCCTTGTTGATAAAACACATTATAGGCAAAGGCCCGTTTAAGTTTATTGATTCGTGTACGACGTTCATCGTTTTGTTGTTCATTACTCATATTTTATACTCCTTAAGAGATGTGGGTGTATTGCGCTGAAGTTACAGAGTTCCCGGCCTTAAAACAGCTTGGCGACCATGGCCTGGGCCTCCTCCTGGATACGCGCCAGGTGGGATTGGTCAATAAAGCTTTCTGCATAAATTTTATAGATATCCTCAGTGCCGGAAGGCCGCAGGGCAAACCAGCCGTTTTCGGCAACGATCTTCAGGCCGCCAATGGGGGCGTCGTTACCCGGTGCATTGGTCAAAACCGCCAGAATGGGTTCTCCGGCAAGGATGGTTTCCTTTACTGCATCCGGCGTTAGATTTTTCAGGATTGTCTTCTGCGCAGCCGATGCCGGGGCCTCGATGCGGGCATAGATGGGAGCACCGAACTTGTTGACCAGTTCCTGATACTGTTCGCTTGGATCCCGGCCTGTTTTGGCGGTGATCTCGGCGGCCAGCAGGTTTAAAATCATGCCGTCTTTATCAGTTGTCCAGACCGTACCGTCTTTACGCAGGAAACTTGCCCCGGCGCTCTCCTCCCCGCCGAAAAAGATAGTGGCGTTGAGCAGGCCGTCGACAAACCATTTAAAACCGACCGGAACCTCGATGACTTTGCGTTTGAGATCAGCAGCCACCCGGTCAATAATTGAACTGGAGACCAGGGTCTTGCCGATGGCAAGATCACCTGACCACTGCGGCCGATTTCGGGCAAGGTAGGCAATGGCCACGCTCAGGTAATGATTGGGATTCATCAACCCGTTTTTGGTCACAATGCCGTGCCGGTCAAAGTCGGTGTCATTGCCGAATGCGATATCAAAATCTTCCTTCATGGCAACAAGTCCGGCCATGGCATAGGGCGAGGAACAGTCCATGCGGATCTTGCCGTCCTTGTCGCAGTGCATGAACGAGAAGGTGGAATCCAGGGTGTCATGGAAGATTTCCATGTTCAGGTCGTACCGTTCTTTAATCGCCGAGTAATAGACCAGGCCGGAGCCGCCCATGGCATCAGCGCCGATGCGAATGTTGGAGTCGGCAATGACGTTCATGTCCACCACATGCTGCAGGTCTTCCACATACGGAGTGACAAAATCATACTCTTCAATACAGGATGCCTGCAGCGCCTCGGCAAGGGTGGTGGACTGCACCTCGACAAGCTCGCTTTCCAGGATGGCATTGGCCCGATCCTGAACCCAGCCCGTTACATCGGTATCTGCCGGGCCGCCGTGGGGCGGGTTGTATTTAAAGCCGCCGTCCATGGGCGGGTTATGTGAAGGAGTGATAACAATGCCGTCGCAGCGAGGCCCGCTTCCCTGGTTATGGGTGAGAATGGCATGGGAGATAACCGGGGTCGGGGTGTAGCCGAAATCCCGGGCAATGCAGACATTAACGTTGTTGGCGGCAAGCACCTGCAACGCCGTCAGCTGGGCCGGCCAGGACAGGGCGTGGGTGTCCATGCCCATGAACAGGATGCCGCCAATGCCTGACTTTTTCCGGTACTCACACACCGCCTGGGTGATTGCCAGGATGTGGGGCTCGTTAAAGCTGTTTTTCAGGGAACTGCCGCGATGTCCCGAGGTGCCGAAGCTGACCCGCTGGGCAGCGGTATGCACATCCGGAACCCGGGTAAAATAGGCGGAAATAAGTTCCGGTACATTGACCAGAATTGATTTTGGGGCAAGTTTTCCTGCCAGAGGATGAATGCTCATGCTGACTCCTTAGTGCTTATCTGTTATTACCCGCAGGGTCTGGGCGGCAATTTCAAGTTCTTCGTCCGTGGGCACGACCAGGATTTTCATGCGGCTGTCTGCAGTCTGGATTGCAAAAATTTCACGGCTGCGCTGCTTGTTTTTTTCCTGGTCAAGACTGATGCCCAGCCGTTCAAGTCCCTGGCAGCTCAGTTGCCGGACAACCGCAGCATTTTCACCAATACCGCCGGTAAAGACAAGGCAGTCGGCCCCGCCCAGCGCAGCCAGATAGGCACCGATATATTTTTTCAGCCGATAACAGAACATGGCCAGGGCCAGTCGTGCCTGCCTGTCGCCCTGGTCGGCAGCCTCGGTAATGGTGCGCATATCATTTTCGCCGCAGATCCCCTTGAGCCCGCTCTGTTTATTGAGCAGATCGTCCAGTTCGGCAATGTCCATGCCGGTTTCCCGGGCCAGGTAAAAGAGAATGGCCGGGTCAAGATCACCGCTGCGGGTGCCCATGATCAGCCCTTCCAGCGGGGTCAGCCCCATGGAGGTGTCAATACATTTGCCGCCCTGTACCGCTGCCGCACTGGCGCCGTTTCCCAGGTGCAGGCTGATGATATTGAGCTCTGTGATGGGTGTTTCCAGGTACTCGGCAGCCCGGGCTGAGACATAACTGTGTGAGGTGCCGTGGAAGCCGTAACGGCGTACCTTTTTTTGCTCATACAACCGGTACGGCAAGGCATACAGATACCCGTGTTCCGGGATGGACTGGTGAAAGGCAGTGTCAAAGACCGCCACCTGGGGAATATCTGCAGCATGCTCCCGGGCCACCCGGATACCCACCAGGTTGGCCGGATTATGGAGCGGTGCCAGCGGGATCAGTTCCTCAATGGCTGTAATAACCCGGTCGTTAATCAACACCGGTTCATGGAACTCTTCGCCGCCGTGCACAACCCGGTGACCGATCCCGGCCAGGTCTTTAATATCGGTCAGT
>CAZQKF010000212.1:0-4711 GCA_964593645.1 uncultured Desulfobulbus sp. | reverse complement strand
GCTGGTAGTGCTGCCGGTTCAAGTGCAGGTGGCGGCACATCCGGAGGTAGTTCAGGCAATGGGGGCAGTGGTGGTGGCGGAGGCGGCCGTCATTAACAACTTTCATTTTCTCTTACAGCTGTCCACGCGTAATGGATTGTATCTTTTCCGGGTACTACTTGCCCGCCGTAGTGAAGGGGGCAGCAGTTGATTCTCTCCTGCCCCGACTGGCCTGTTCTTCTTACTTCGGGCAACCTTTTCTGTTCGACAATTTTGTCGGAAAATATCAGCAAATGTCGAATCACACCTGCATCTCGCCGCTCACAAAACACCATAATTAACTTAAACTACAATATAAACATAAAGATGTCGCCTGGCATGCTTATTGAAATATCTACCTGTATCAAACAAATATTCTGACTGGTTAAGCTGAAACAAACCGACTCAATCACCACATATCAACAGGAGGAAAGGCAATGAAATTGAGCAAAAAGGCGACAACCCTGGCAGGCATCGCATTTGCGGCAGGAATTTTACTGGCACCACAGGATGCCAACGCACGAGGCATGGGCCATGGACGTGGAGGAGGTGGTCAGCAGGGCGGTCTGGCAACCATTATAGCAGGGTTGCCCATGCAGGAGTTAAGCGCTGAAGAAGAGGTCGGCTTAACAAAAATGCGTGAAGAGGAAAAACTGGCCCGTGACGTGTACACAACACTCTATAGCCAGTGGCAGCTGCCTGTTTTTGCCAAAATCAGTCAAGGTGAACAGCAGCATATGGATGCGGTCAAGCTGCTGCTGGACAAATACGATCGGCCCGATCCAGTGACTGACAACAGCACCGGTGTTTTTACAGATCCGGAAATGCAAACTCTGTACAATACCCTGGTGGAACAAGGCGGGCAGTCCGCAATTGAAGCACTGAAAGTCGGGGCGACCATTGAAGATCTGGACATTAGCGATCTCTATTATCTATTGGAACAGACAGACAATACAGATATTAAAACCGTATACCAGAACCTGGCCAAGGGCTCCCGCAACCATTTACGCGCCTTTACCGGGCAACTCATCCAGCGCGGCATCACTTATGAAGCCCAGTATCTTACCCAGCAGCAGCTTGACGATATTATTACCTCCCCCAGAGAACGCGGCCTTGTGGATGCAGATGGTAATCAGGTCTCAGGTAGAGGCGGCTCAGGGCGGGGCTACGGCCGGGGCATGGGGCTTCTTCTTAAAAACTGATTGCTCAAATTACCTCATCTATTTTTAACTGCGGAGGCACAGAGAAAAATAATTCTACATCTCTGTGCTTTCTGCGTCTCCGGGTTATTTCCCCCCCAGTCAACACTTGTCATTGGTTATCTTTGCAGCATGTTGCCGCAAGGGCCAGTGATAATGACATTTTCCTCCTTTCAATGCAGAGTCAACCAGGAATCCTATAACTGCAATATTTATGATGCCTGTTTTTGCTGGCGTGATGGTTATACGGAGTTTTACGAGCCTATAACTCTTGCAATGATCGGCTTAAAGCAATATAGTTTTTAGTAACTTATATTATTTTATTCAACTAAGGAGGTAAAAATGCGTCTCATGAAATCCATTATTACAGTAGCTTTGTTAGCGGTTTTTTTGCTGGCCACAGGTGCAGTTGCCGAGGATAAACCTTCAGGTACCCTGGAGATGACGTCAAAGTCCGTGGCCGTTGGAGTTGGCTTCACCTGGGGTGACGGTACACTGAAAATCGATGGAAAAACGCATAAATTCGGAGTTAAAGGATTGAGCATTGTCGACATCGGCGTATCTAAAATCAATGTTGTTGGTGAGGTCTACCACTTAGACAAACTGGATAATTTTAACGGCACATATGTAGCCGCATCTGCCGGTGCAGTTATCGCCGGTGGTGCCGAATTCACCGTAATGAAAAATCAGCACGGCGTTTTCATAAAAATGAAATCCACCCAGAAAGGCCTGAAGTTGAAACTGGCTCCGGAAGGCGTAACACTTACCCTGAAGTAATGTTTGTGGACGCCTTGCTGTACACGGTACAGCAAGGGTAGAGGATCTTTTCCTTCACCCCATGTTTATGTACAAGTTGCTCCTTCTTTTTAAACTGTCACGAAGTAAAGAACGCAGAGAAAACAACGTGTTAAATCTCTGCGTTCTCTAGCCCTAGCCTACTCCTTAATTTTAAAACAGTTTTTTCGATCCTTCCCACAAGACAGCGCGTTGGCCGCTGATCGTCAACTTGAGAATGGACCCATTTGAAAGTTGGCCCGGATGCCGCATTGTATGTCCGACAGTTCTATGCTGACCAGATGTGGATGTTTGTTCCGACCCAGGCCTATGTTTCGAAGTTTGTTGAAAGTTTCAAGGAATTTCCTCCCATGGCCGGAGGTTCTTTAAGTGTTGATAACGTGCTGAATGCGATGAAAACTGCAGCAAGTCAGCAGTAAGTAATACCCTTCTGAATAGGGAGAACATGAATATATTCACTCTGAAACGATCTCTTGTGCCGGTCACCTTGGATCGTTCTTTTTGTTGCAGCAGTGTATAAGGCGGCTATGAGATGGTCCGCCACCATCAAAATCTTAATCGGAGTGAGAACACTGCGTATGAAAAATTATCTCAAGAGTCTTTGTTGTATGCTGCCGTTGGCAGGAACCGTATTAATTCCTCTGCAAAGGGGACATGCAGAAGATGTTCCAAAACCTGTTGCTCTGCAAAGTTATACTGTTCTTGCAGGTGAGTGGCAGCGGACAGACGGGAACTATGTCATTGCGGTCAGTGATGTCCAGCCGGACGGCAAGGTCACTGTGAAATATTTCAACCCCAACCCCATCCATGTTGAGCAGGCTGCAGTTACAACCCGGGAAGGGGTGATTCAACTCTCCATTAAACTCCGTGACAAAGGCTATGAAGGCTCGACTTATACCCCTCTATTATTACGCGGGAAAAGACGCTTTGGCCGGCTTTTACTACCAGGCGACCCTGGACAGAACGTATAAAATTATTTTCATGAAAAAGAACAAGTAGGGACAATGCGTTCCTTCAGCTGCATATGTTTAATTGATCGATTTATTATGCCCTCAGTTATGCGCTTTGAGAAGGTCAATATAGGCCTGACGGCTCTTGACCTGCACCTGCAAGGTGGTAAAGTTCCAGTTTCCGTCTGTCTTCGCTGCCACGGCAAAAGCGGTTGCCTTGCCCCCGGGACCGTAGAGCGGAATAGTGATATTGACCATTGTCCCGGCAGCACGTCGACTGACCGTTCCCAGCACAAAGAGACCAGGCTGAATCGGCGATCCAATCAGATCGACCATCCGGTCGTCCGTGCGCACAGCAACCATGGCCTTTTTATAAATTGTCGAGGTACGGACAACAAGGAAAGAGATCAGTAGAATCGTGACAAAAACGCAGCTGGTCACAGGTACAAAGATCCCCAGTGCGCCCATGGGTAGAGCCCATTTCCAGTTGTATTTAAGCCAGGTTAATTGCGCAGTCATGCCATCACATCTCTAAATTTGACAATAGACACCTTGGAAGGTATTTTAAATATACCATGAATTTTGAATATAATCCTGAAAAATCAGGGAGCAGAAAACAGATGAACGATATTCGTTGCATTCAGGTTCAACCCCTTTACACGATGTGAATTTACTTGAAATTAGGGGAAAAAACATTGATGGGCCACGATTTTTCATCCTTGATAAAATTGCAGGTAAACACTGGCAGGTTGCCATACAGTAATCAAACAAAGGAAATTTCCAACTATGAAGATCTTCTTTCGAGCCGCAGTACGACATAAATGCCTGGCACTGCTGTGCCTGGTGCTGACCGCGGGCTGTACAGCGCATGAAATGCCGGTTACCCCTGCACCCGTGGCCGAGGTGAGTTCGGGATTTTTACAGGGATACCTGGATAAGAAAGAGCTCCCCGACAGCCTGGCCCTTATTCCCCCACCCCCTGCTGCCGGTTCAACTGCCTTTGCCCTTGACCAGGATGTGAGTCAAAAAAACCTTGCTCTGCGTGGTACCGCCCGCTGGGAGCTGGCAGCACAGGATGCCGACCTGTTTTTTCCCAACGCGGCCGGCACCTTCTCCTGTGCTCTGGATGCACCGGTCACCGAACAGGATACACCGAATCTGTATATGCTTCTCCGGCGTACCCTGGCCGATGCCGGTCTGGCCACCTATGCGGCCAAAAATACGTATAACCGTGCCCGTCCCTTTGTTGCTAACGGCGAACCGATCTGTACCCCTGATGACAAAAAACACCTGATGAAAGACGGCTCCTACCCCTCCGGCCATACAGCCATCGGCTGGGCCTGGGCCCTTGTTCTCACCGAAGTTGCACCGGAACATACCGATGCAATCCTGACAAGAGGGGAAGCCTTTGGTCAGAGCCGGGTCATCTGTAATGTGCACTGGCAGAGTGATGTTATCGAGGGGCGCAATGTCGGTGCCGCCGCAGTTGCCCGCCTTCATGCCGACCCGGAGTTTCAGGCCGCGATCAAGGCCGCTGCAACCGAACTTGCCGATGTCCGGGCCCGGGGGCTGTCCCCGGTGCGTGACTGCCGGGCCGAAACCGAAGCAATGGCCTTGTATGCGCCGGATGCGCCCTGGCCGTCAAACAGACAATAGAATAGCCAAAAACCAAAAGCACCGAGCCGCCAATCAATAATCGTAACTATTCAGGTAGCAGTATAATCTTGGCATAACCGGTGATCTGTAACT
>CAZQKF010000211.1:0-4715 GCA_964593645.1 uncultured Desulfobulbus sp. | reverse complement strand
GTCAAGATCATCAGGCTGACCGCGCTGAAGGCAAGCAGCGTAATGGCGAAAACGGACAGCAGCGGTCGGGTGAAAGCAGTCATGATGGAACTGTTCACGCCGCCTCCCTGACCTGTCCGGTAATGGCTCGGGAAACCTCGTCGAAGTTGGTGTCCCGGGTAGGTTTGTCAAGGATGATGCGGCCATCAAAAAAGACCAGTACCCGACCGGCATGTTCCATGATCTCCTCCAGATCAGGTGAGGCAAAGAGGATTGCCCCGTTTTCGGGCAGCTGGTGGAGCAGGTGCTGCCAGGTCCAGGCACTGGATTTGACATCCAGACCGCGGGTGGGATTTTCCATCAGGACAAGCCGGGCCGCAGGCGGCATAAGGGCAAGCAGGAGTCGCTGCTGGTTGCCCCCGGACAGGCCGTCCGCTTTAGTGTCGGGGCGGCCGAGAATGTTGAATGTTTCTATGGACTCCCGGGCTGCTTTCCGGCCGCTGGCCGGGGAGAGAAAGGGTGGGGTATCGGTGGCAAGCAGCAGGTGCTCGCGGATTGACATTCCGGCGATTAGTCCCTCGGTGAGTCGGTCTGCGGGAAGAAAGACAATCTCACGTGTATCTTTACTGTTGCTGCCGGTAAAATGTGTGACCTCTCCATCATCTGGTGTCAGCAGTTTTCCTGCAATTTTCAGCAGTACGGACTGGCCGCTGCCGTCAAGGCCTGCAAGGCCAACCACCTCACCTTCCTGAAAGGAGACTGAGACATGGTCGAGTCCGGAGCGGCCTTGTCTGGAGCAGACCCCGGCAAAAGAAAGAATTTCATCGGCACTGATGTGTATTGCAGGGGACTGTCCATACTCGGGCAGGGTATCGAACATGGCTGTAAGCAGCTTGTCCCGATCAAAGGGGCGGGCCTGGTGGCCGACTATTCGGCCCTTGCGCAGCACAGAGACCTGGTCACAAAGGATATCCACTTCAGAGAGTTTATGGGACACCAGAATAATGGAACAGCCTTCGTCTCTGAGAGATTCCAGGGCTTGAAACAGCAAGGCCTGCTGATGTTCTGAAATACCGGTCGTGGGTTCATCCAGAATAAGAACACGGGTGCCGTCATGGATGAGCCGCAGCAGTTCAAGCTGCTGCCGTTCACCCATGGTCAGCCGTTCAAGCAGACAGGCGGGATCCAGTTCAAAACCGAAACGGTTGGTAAGCTCAGTAAGTGCTGTACTCTGGGCTTTGCGGTCAAAGTGGGACGCCCCAGCCATAAAGTTGTCCAGCACCGAGAGCTGGAGGAAATCCAATGGTTCCTGGTAGAGCATGCCGATGCCGAGCCTGCGGGCATCAATGGGAGTGCGCAGATTGATCTCTCTGCCGTCAAAAACAAGAGTGCCTGAACTCCGGTGAATATATCCGGTCAGCACCTTCATCAGAGTGGATTTGCCGGCCCCGTTTTCTCCGACTATCCCGTGAATGGAGCCGTCCACAACCTCCAGGCTGACCCCTTGCAGGGCCTTGACCATACCGAAATGCTTGTGAATGTCCCGAAGTTCAATCATGGAAGAGAGGAGTGAGCGGGCAAGGGGCTAAGCGGGTAAGGCGGCACTTGTCTGTATCCCATTCCCCCTTCCCTGCGTACCCGTTTGCCCTCGTGCTGTTACTTACTTGCTCCTTCCATGCCCTCAAGCAGCTGGGGCAGGTTCCAGATCTGTTTGTCATTGGCCTCCATACCCGGCTCAAGGAAGACAGAACCGTCCTGGTAGTTAAGCGGGCCGGTAAACAGGTTGATGGAACCGTCGGCCAGTCCCTTTTGAAACTCAGCCAGGGCCTTGGCCTGCTCCGATCCCAGGGCGGGGCCGTGGACAAAACCGATGGAAGAGGTGTCGGGGTTGTTAAGATCTTTCCAATCCGGTCCCAGCCAGAGGAATTCCGGTTTGAACTCTCCCTTCATGGCCGCAGTAATGATTTTGGTGTAGCCTGGAATCCAGTTGTAATAGGGGACTCCAAGGCAGGCCTCGGGAGCCTCGTTACAGGCACCTTTATAATCATAGGGTATGGCCCAGACCTGCGCCCCTTCCTTCCGTTTCTGACCGGCTACGATCAGGGCCTCAGTGGTGTCGATACCGGAAATAATGACGTCATAGCCTGAGTCGATGAAGTTACGCATGACCAGGGTCGGGTCGGAGGTAACACCGGGGATGTTGAACCAGAAACCAATCCAGGAAACCTTGTATTTAAAATCCTTAATCGGTTTTTTCAGGACATGAGTCCAGGCATACCGGGCACCGAGATAGGAGGACGAGGAGAGCCGCCGGGTCTCCGCATTGATCAGCGGGCCAAGGTCGCCTATCTTGCCGGTTTTTGTGGTCATGGCGGCAACAAAACCGGCCATCATCTTGCCGTATTCCATGCGGCCCATCAAATTGCTCAGGTTTTTCCCGGTTCCGCCGCTGAGGACGCCGTCTCCGGAAACATGAATAAAGTAGACATCAGGGTGCATCATGGCTGCCTCGGTGATGCCGTCTTTCATGTCATCGGAATTGGCAATGATCAATTTTGCACCTTTGGCAACCAGGTCATCCACCAGAGTGGGGATGGTGATACCGGGCCGATCTGCCGGGTTGACCTTATCGATATAGATCATCTTGGTGCCGGGAATCTTTTTCTCAATTTCTTTGGCTGCTTCGAAATGGGCCTGGCTCCAGCCGTGATCGTTGGCCGGGCCTACCATGAGCAGGCCGAAGGTAAATACTTTGCCTGCGGCAAATGCGGGCTGGCAGGTGACAAGCACGGCCAGTGCAATACCGACAAGGGTACAGAGGTGTTGGCTGATTCTTTTCATTGTGCTGCTCTCCATTTCTATGAAAGTGCCTTCCAAGGTTTTGACTCTTCAGTTTCTTTCATTATTAGTTGCGGCTGCGGCCTGAAATCTGATCCAGCCATGCTGGTTACTGGTTGTCTTCGGTTATATACGCTTTGATTTTTTCATACAGTGATTCGGGAATTTCTTCTTCATACATGAAGATTTCCGCCTCCTCACCGGTAATGGTCTGTTTGATCTCCTGCGGCAGGGTACGGAGAAATGCGACCCGATCCGGATTTGGTGTACGCTTATCTGCTGTCATGGTGCAATCTCCCTGGAATACATAGAATGGAATTGAAAAGCGCAACATACTGACAGATTGGTTTGTCAGGCAACACTTTTTTTGAATGTCTGCAGGAATCCCCAGTCAGGTAAGAGAAACACCGGTATCTGGTCGGACTGAAGTAAACTGCGGATTTGACGGAAAAGTCGGTTGCAGGAACCTGGTTTTCTGCTAAAATAAAAAGTTTTATCAGATATTATGTAAATGAGATATGATACGAAGCAGAGAAAGCTGTTTTTCCACCAGACGTAAAAACCTGTTTTGTGTTATCCCGGAGCGCACATGCGTAACAAATTGAAAATCTTTTTGCCTGGTGAAAACACAATGCTGCTTGTAACAGCCGCCTTGATCGGTCTGCTGGCCGGTGTCGCCATTATTGTATTTCGTGAGGCGGTTGGTCTGGTTCATGAATATGTTTTTGTCCATGGCTATGAATTGCTGCGTATCGGTGAGGGCGGGTGGCGAAAATTTTTGCTGCCTCTTATCCCCATGTTCGGGATGGTCCTGCTTATCCCGCTGTCGCTCCTGTTTCCCGGTAAGGTCAACGGCTATGGATTCACCAAGTTCCTGCGCCGGGTCAACCTGGAAAACGGGGTCATCAATGCCAAAAATATCTTTATTAAAATAGCTTCCACTGCCCTGACTATCGGCTCCGGCAACTCGGCCGGAGTAGAGGGGCCTATTGCCCAGATCGGCGGAGCTCTCGGGTCGCAGGTCGGGCAGAAGTTCAGGGTCTCCGGCGCCCGTATGAAGATCTATGTAGCTGCCGGTTGTGCCGGGGGCATTGCCGGTATTTTTAATGCACCCATTGCCGGGGTATTTTTTGCTGCTGAAATCGTCCTGTTAGGGACATATGCAATTTCTTCTTTTGCGGCTTTAGTTATTGCCTCGGCACTTTCTACTGTTGTTACACGAGCGTATTACGGTGAAATTCCGGCTTTTCCCATTCCCGATTACCATATGGTCAACCCCTTTGTGGAGATGCCGCTCTACGCTGTCATGGCCATGCTCTTTGGTCTGCTGGCCGTTGTTCATATACGGTTTTTTTATTATGTCAGAGATAAGTTTCAGGCCCTGCCCATCAATGCCCAGCTGAAACCGATTCTCGGTGCATTTCTGGTGGGGAGTATCGGCATTGCCTTTCCTCAGATCCTGGGCGACGGGTATGAGTTTATTGAAGAGGCCCTGGCCGGGCACGGTGTTATCTGGGTGTTGCTTGCCCTGGTTTTTCTCAAATCCATTGCCACAGCAATAACCCTTGGGTCAGGTGGAGCCGGAGGTGTGTTTGCACCTGCCCTGTTTATCGGGGCCGTTGCCGGAGGGGCTTTCGGCGGTATAGTTCATTACCTGCTGCCGGAGTACACTGCTAGTGCAGGTGCCTACGCAACCATTGGTATCGGGGCCTTTTTAGCAGCTTCCACCCATGCACCCATGACCGCTATGTTCCTTCTCTTTGAGATGACCGGCAACTACATGATTATTGTGCCGATTATGCTGACATCCATCCTGGGGACGGTGGTCGCCTCTAAATTTTATCGGGATTCCATTGATACTGTTGATTTTACCCGGGAAGGTATTGATATCCATGAGG
>CAZQKF010000210.1:0-4722 GCA_964593645.1 uncultured Desulfobulbus sp. | reverse complement strand
CTATGCAGAACCTGGTAAACAGGGCATCAAGTACGTCATCAGGCGTTGTCAGACCATCTGAGTAGCACTCGATTACAGCCCAAAACCGGGGGACAGGCTCTGCTTATCTCGCTTTTTCCAAAAGAAAACGCTACCCCGCATGTCCTCTCAAGCCTGCTTGGCCGGGTGGAGCAGGTTCTGCACACCATCGCGCCGCAACCATACCATCTGGGTGGCGTGTGGCTACTCACCGACCGGCTGGACAAACTTTCAGCCCGATCCACCCAAACCATGTTCCCTCTGGTAATCGGTCTGCTGGCAGCTGTTCTCCTTTTGCTGCGCTTTACAATGTGGGATGTTGGCCTGATCATGGCCTGCGGCCTGCTGCCCGCATTTCAGTTGACTGGGTTTATGGCATTTTTCGGGGTAAAGATGAACATGATTCTGCTGGCATTGCCGCCCCTGACCATGATTCTCGGCATCTCCCATGCCATTCACCTGATCAGTAAAAAAAAGGTAGACAGCGAAGAGACAATGGATATCTTTGCCCAGGTTGCCCCGCCCTGTCTGCTCTCCGGCCTCACAACGGCACTGGGTTTTCTTTCCCTGCTCCTTGGCCAGTATCAGCCGGTGAGAGAATTGGGGCTTTGGGGTGCCATCGGCACCCTGCTCTCCCTGCTCTGTTCATTGTTGCTGCTGCCGCTTTTTTTTAAGCCTTCTGCTAAACATCTCACTTTCAATTTCTTTGATCTGCTGCTACGGGTAATTGTCCGCTGGAAGAACAGTATTGTGATCGGGATGGGGGCCGCTATCCTGCTGGGACTGGCTGGAGCGCAGCAGCTGCAGCGCGGCTCGTTTATTTTGGATTTTTTTACGCCAGACTCTGTTGTTCACAATGATTACCAGACAATTGAACACGCCGGAATAGGATTAACTCCCCTTGAAATCGATCTTGGCAAAAGCAGATTCAGCAACAGGGAGATAGAAAAAAACATGAGTTTGCTGGCAGACGCCCGGCCGGAAATAACCCACATTCTTTATGGCTTTGCAAGCGGTCTGGTTATACCAAAGGCCACCGACCATGGTGCCAGGTTTAACACCCTGGCAGACCTTGACTTCATGCTGGAAAACGTAAATCGGATAACCCTGCTCACCCGGACCCTTGCCTCGGAAAAAACCCTGGATCTGGTTGACCGCATCGAAACCTTTTGTCAGCTCCACTTTGGCGTGCGCAGGCTCCCCTATGTTACTGGCTCGGTACCACTCTACACCCGCGGGCAGAAAAAACTGTTTTCCTCTCTGGTAGCCAGTTTCAGTGTGGCGTTTATCTCAATCTCGCTGATCATGGGCGTTGTGCTGCGCTCACTGCGACTGGGGATGCTGGCCATTGTCCCCAATATCCTGCCGGTCATCCTTGTGCTGGGCGTGATGGGCGTTGTTGGTATCCCCCTCAGTGTGGCCACGGTGACAGTTGCCTCCATTGTGTTCGGCATTGTGGTGGACGATACCATTCACTTCCTGCACGGCTGGCAGAGAGTGCAACCCAACATGAACAGTCGCAAACAGGGTATTGAGCAGGTTTTTGCCTATGCAGGGCCTGCCATGGTGACAACCACCTGCGTGGCGGGCATTGGTTTTCTAGGATTTGCGGCCTCACCCTTTCTGCCCCTGCGTAATTTTGGCCTGCTCATAAGCCTTGCCATGTGGCTGGCTCTTTGCTGTGATCTGATACTGCTGCCCGCTCTGCTGCTCACAGGCAGACCGCAGCAGCAATAATAACTACTCAACAACCTCATGATTGATCCCCAACTGATACAGATCATTCTCAGCATCCATTTTGATCCCGACTCAGGCACGCCCTACTGGCTTGAACAGGAAAAAAAGGCAGGAATTGATGTCCGCCGGGACATTAAAACCAGCGCTGATTTTCACCGGCTCGGCGCCATGGATATTTACCAGCTGCGTACCAGGCCGATTCATGATTTCATCCCGAAAAGCCGTCTTCACAGACTGCCTGAAATGATCCTTTCCGAAACCGGTGGCACCACCGGCTTGCCCTGCCGCCGTGTTTTCGCCCCCGAGGAATTCCACAACGCCTTTGTCCGCCCCTGGATGAACGCCGTTGCTATGCGTGATTTTCCCTTGCGGGGCAGATGGCTTTTTGTCGGCCCCAGCGGCCCTCATGTCATTGCCCGGGCAGCCCGGAAAATGGTCAGGGCAACAGGCAGCCTTGAACCTTTTTCCGTGGACTGTGACGTGCGCTGGTTTCGCCGGCAGGGCAGACAGTCACTGGGCTTTACCCTTTACCTCGATCATGTGCTGAGCCAGGCTGCAAATATCATTGCGACCCAGGAAATAGATGTGCTGTTCACCACCCCGATTTTGCTTGAAAAACTGGCGGAACAGATGAGCGATCACCGGCGGGAACAGATACGGGGTATCCACACAGGCGGCATGGCGCAGACGAGTGAGCAGACAGTCCTGCTCCATGATGCCTTTCCAGGGGCGGTCATTCTGCCTGGATACGGCAACAGTCTCTTTGGCGTGACCTTTGAACAAAACCAGCCTCTAGCTGGTGGGGAATCAGTCTTTACCATGGATGACCCGGCACTGTGGCTGCAACTTGTCCCCCTGCATCCGGACACTCCCACTGATCTGAAGGCTGTTCAACCCGCCGAAATAACCGGCAGAGTCATTCTTCACAGGCTAGACCCTTCATTTCTGCTCGTCAACCTGGTGGAACGTGATTGCGGCAGTTATGCCAGCGGGGGTAATTGCCGCAAAATATATAATGTCCGCCCGCTTGAAGCGCTTGCGACCAAACAAAGCGGCAACGTATACTAATGCAGGGACTGAATAATACAGCGCTTACTCTCCCCTGCGATATTGGCACTCTTGAAGCACGGCTGCTCTACACCGGAGATCCTGCTTTTTGCGGGATCATCATCTGCCCGCCCCACCCGCTGCTGGCCGGTAATATGGACAATAATGTGGTGCAGGAACTGGCAAAAACGCTTAGTCATATCTTTCCGGTGCTTCTTTTTAACTACCGTACTGTGGGAAAAAGCAGCAGCCCGGAACCGGATCTGCCCTTGTTTGAATACTGGGACCGGCTGGATAGAAACGGCGATTTTTCTCCCATTATTGAGGACACCCGGCAGGTCACCCAATGGAGCAGGCGACTCTTTCCCGTTCACCATCTGATAGGTTACTCGTTTGGCGCCTATATTGCACAGGAAGTCGCGCAACCCGGGAACACCAAATCACTCACCGCCATTACTCCGCCCCTGCACGACCATGATTTTTCCACAATGGCAGAGCTGAACATACCCACAACTCTGTTTCTTGCAGAAAATGATGAGTTTGTCCAGACAGACTGTTCAAAATTACACAAGCTGCCAACGTTCACCATCTCCGGAACAGATCACTTTTTCCGCTCAAAAGAGCAACTCCTTGCCCGCCAGGTTACAAAAATACTCTCCAACCTTTAACCAGCGGGTAACCGTCTGCCTCTGCCACTTGCACGGTTAAAAATAATGCTCCGGTGTATCAACCATACAATCTAGCGGGGCAAAGGTTTTTTATAATGAATTTTCAGCAGTGTCTTCCATGAGAAAAGGTATTAACACCTCGTGCTGTACCAAGAAAATCCTGTGTTTTTGTGCTATAGGCGGTGTTGCAGCGAGGAAAGCAACTGACAAAAGAACGAAGGATAATTTTTTCATGTTTTAATCCTTTTGTTATTTAGGAATTGTAACGAAGTAAACTTTACAATATTACGCAGGATTTTTGTTCATAATCAAGGATGGAAAACAAGTGCATAGCTTAGCTATCTAATTGTTTTCCATCCGCAGGGTATGGGCAAAAAGACAAGTAAGATGTAAAGGTTATTAAGGTACAATTCCTCAAAAGAAGACTTGACCCCATAAAAGAGCAATCAGTATGGATGGTAAAGGTAGATGGCTGGACAATGAGGTTATTGAGTGTTTCTAAAGTATGCTACTTCTGATGAACTTTATGAAGGGAAAGGAGATTTGGTATTTAAAACGGTTTGCTCCATCCTCCTGCAAGGGGGATGGGGCAAATACCAAAACCTGGATTATGAAACACGACGTAATGCGATCAAGCCATGATCTACACTTCGCCAGGGAGGCGTCCCCAGGTGTTGTGATTAATCCTTTAAATTTTGTAACTGTTCAGCAGCACCTCACCTACCCACGACCAGACCACCCAGCATGCAGGTGTATAGCGACCAACCTGATCGTGGACATGCAAGGCACTGTTAAACAGTTACACTCATAGGTGTAAGTGATTTCCAGCGTTTCGCTTCTAAGTAACAAGATTTTTATAATAAATGCCGGAATTTTCACCTACGGTTAGGATGCTGAATAGTTACTAAATTTTCTGATTTAGTCATCTGAAACTTTGAATGACCTCTTATCATGGTACATCTGCAGCCTTGGAAGATAGTTTGTATTCAATACCTGGGTCCACGGGTGCTGTTAGTTTTTTTACTTTAATAAAACCATAGCCCATGCCTGCGTGACAATCATTGCATGAACCGATTGCTGTTGCGTATTCCTTCTTAAAGGCGGTAATATCTTCATCAGCAATTGCTTTGTTGACCGGCGCAAAGTCATCCTTATAAAAGGATACCCAGTCTGGATATTCATTTGGTTTTGTGACCTTGGCAGGATTCATGGCTTTGAACATATATTTTGACATATAAGAAGCGAGACCCCA